>DAIRTB010000061.1:0-8990 GCA_036804105.1 Bacteroidota bacterium
ACCTTCTAAGGCGAGGTAATATGAATTTAGGCCAAAACCTGTAATTACCGCTTTGCAATTTGGCGACAAATAGGAAGTTCTTCTAAACATCTCTCTGGAGTATGGATTGCTAATATGCACCTCCACCACTGGCGTGTTAATACCCGCAATTGCATCGGCAATAGAAACAGATGTATGAGTTAATCCGCCAGCATTTATAAGTATATAATCAACAGAGAATCCGTATTCGTGTATTTTATCGATTATTTCGCCTTCGTGGTTGCTTTGAAAATACGTTAATTCAATATCTGCAAAAGACTCTTTCAAAAACCTGAAATAGTTTTCGAATGATTCTGTACCGTAAATTTCTACCTCTCTTTTGCCAAGCAGATTCAGATTTGGCCCGTTAATAATGAGTATCTTCATCAATATTTTATTTGATTATTTTAATTTTTCGAAATGTGGGTTTTTAAGATTACTTCTAAAAGTATCTGAGCCAAATGTAATAAGGAATTTTAGAAAATCAAGTTTTTGGGGGAGGGTAATATTTTTAAGCTCGTTCTGAGTAGATGATGTGTGTGGATTGAAGAGAATCAGATCAAGTCAGGGTAAATATTCAGGATCACAAAGTAAGGGTAAAAATCTCTTCTTATTTAATTGCCCAAATTATCTAAATAAAATAGTAATGGTTGAAAGCATTATTAATCTACAATGCTTCTATTTCTTTTTCGCTTAAACCAGTTAGTTCCGAAATATCTTTTAGGGGCATACCCATAGCTTTGGCTCTTTTAGCCAATTCTTTTCGTTCTATAAGCCTACCATTAGCTTCAGCTTCTGCCTTTGTCTCATTCAAAATGGTTTTTTCGGAGCTGATTCTATCCCAATTTTTATCATAAAGCAACATTTCTTCCTTGGTAAGCGATGCTTCATATACAAAACTTACGGCTTGTTTAATGTCTTTATCTGCTAACAATTCCTCCGATATGGTCTCGGTTTGCTCGTTTATCTCTGTTAGAAATCGTAACCATAAAACTTGCAACTTCTTGTCTGTTAAATTTTTAGCTTTAAATTTTTCCAATTCTATAAACACAAACTCCAGCCCCTCAAGCTTTTCGTTACTGTCTTTATGGTGCACTACTGCATAATGGTGGTAATATTCTGAACTGTTTGGTAAATAGTTTTGATTTATCAAATTGAGTGCATATACAGGCTTCAAGTTACTGTATTCAAAACCTTTAGTTGTTTGGGTAACATAGGCTTTTGAAGTATTGAAAAGCACTCGTTGTTTGAATGCGGTGGTCCAATTCATCTGCATTTCCACCAAAAATTGCCTCCCGAAATTATCCTTACACCTTACATCAACCGAAGTGAATTTCTCTAAAAAAGTTTCTGGAATCATTTCTGGAGATAGGTAGGCTAATTCAACAATTTGCTGCCCTTCCTTCAATGGAAGCATGGAGTTCAAGAAGCTCTTCAAAATCTCCGGATGTTGACCGAAGATTTTCTTAAAAATCACATCGTTTTTAGGATCGAGGAATTTCATACCTGCTATTTTTTCCCAAAAATAGGTTTTTTTCCCTGTTTGATGATAGGAGGAGCTCCTTATTATCATATTTTGATGTTGTACCCAAACTTTAATTTTCCTATATTTGATTATCGATATATCCTCACTCTATAAAGAGGTTTTTATTGATTCTGTTGAAACTAATCTTACTTCCAAGTCATTAATACTTAAAACTTAAAAATCATGAGTACACAAATAATAAAAGACCATAAGGGAAAACCTACAGGAGTTTATATTCCAATAAGCGATTGGGAATTAATGAAACAAGAATACCAAAACCTACAGGCATGGGAAGAACCCGAACCAACAAAGGCAGAAATTTTATCTGGATTAAAAGAAGCTGTTGAGGAAGTGAAATTAATTAAAGCAGGTAAGATAAAAGCAAAATCGTTAAAGGAATTATTGAATGAGCTATAAAATTGTTCCTACTCATAATTTTGATAAAGAACTCAAAAGGCTTGCTAAAAAGCATCGTTCTATTAAAGAGGATGTTTATGAACTTGGCGAACAACTAGAACAAAACCCAATTATTGGAGATGAAATAATTGAGCATTGTTACAAAATACGCATGGCAATTTCTAGCAAAAACAAGGGTAAAAGCGGTGGAGCGAGAGTGATAACCTATATTTATGTTGTCCAAGAAACAGTTTTTTTGCTATCTATTTATGATAAAGGCGAAAAAGAGGATATCAGTAATCAGGAACTCAAAAACTTGATTGAAACGCTGGGATTAGAAGAATAAAATAGTATAGCCCAAACAAAAAATAGACCAATTTATTGATTTTAGTACAACTAATTTCTCAAGTAAAATGCCATCAAAACAATTCATCCCCCCAAAAAAACACCCCGCAAATCTAAATTTGCGGGGTGTTTTTATTTAAAGCAATTAGAAACTAGTTCGATGTTGCTTGTAGCTTGATTAAATTCAAGGCAGAACCTGCTCTAAACCAATCAATTTGTTGTGCATTGTAACTGTGATTAACCGGGAAACGATCTATTGATCCATCTTTATGGTTCAAAACAAGCGTTAATGGAACACCTGGCGTGAAATTCTCTAAACCTAAAATGTCAATTTTATCGTCTTCTTGGATTAAATCGTAGTCAGCTTTATTGGCAAAAGTTAAGCCCAACATGCCTTGTTTCTTCAAGTTGGTTTCGTGAATACGTGCGAATGATTTCACCAAAATGGCTCTTACACCAAGGAAACGAGGCTCCATAGCCGCATGCTCACGAGACGAACCTTCACCATAATTCTCATCGCCAACTACAATTGATCCTATTCCAGCAGCTTTGTAGGCTCTCTGAACTTGTGGAACGCCAGCATATTCGCCAGTTAATTGATTTTTAACCGTGTCGGTTTTCTCGTTGAAAAAATTTACAGCACCAATTAGCATGTTGTTCGAAATATTATCTAGGTGGCCACGGTATTTCAACCAAGGTCCCGCCATCGAAATATGATCGGTTGTGCATTTTCCTTTTACTTTAATCAGCAAGTTCAAACCTTTCAGATCTGTGCCCTCCCAAGGAGCGAAACCAGCCAATAATTGTAAACGATTAGACGATGGTGAAACTGCAATATTAACTTTGCTACCATCTTCGGCAGGAGCCTGATAACCAGCATCTTCAACAGCAAATCCACTCGGTGGAAGCTCAATGCCCATTGGCTCATCCAAACGAACCGATTCACCGTTTTCGTTAATTAAAGTATCTGTAATTGGGTTGAAAGTAAGGTCGCCAGCAATTGCAAATGCGGTAACTATTTCTGGTGATGCAACAAAAGCATGGGTGTTCGGATTGCCATCGTTACGCTTAGAAAAGTTTCTGTTGAACGATGTGATGATAGAATTTGGGCGTTGTGCATCGTCCATATGACGAGCCCACTGACCAATACATGGCCCACAAGCATTTGCCAAAACTACACCACCGATTGCGCTGAAATCTTCTAACAAACCATCTCGCTCAGCGGTGTAACGAACTTGCTCAGAACCTGGGGTGATGGTAAATTCTGCTTTTGCCTTAATGTTTTTCTCGGCAGCTTGTCTTGCAACGAAAGCCGAACGAGTTAAATCTTCGTAAGATGAGTTGGTGCATGAGCCAATTAAACCCACTTCTAATTTTGCAGGGTAATTGTTATCTCTAACCGCTTGAGCGAATTGAGACAATGGCCAAGCTAAATCTGGCGTGAAAGGTCCGTTTACATGTGGCTCTAAAGTAGAAAGATCTATTTCAATAACCTGATCGAAGTACTTTTCTGGATTTGCATAAACCTCGGCATCGCCATTTAAATGTGCCGAAATATTATCTGCCAATGAAGCAACTCCTGCTCTTCCGGTATTGATTAGGTAATCTGCCATTTTCTGATCGTAACCAAAAATGGAGGTAGTAGCACCGATTTCAGCACCCATATTGCAGATTGTACCTTTTCCTGTACAAGAAAGGCTGTTTGCACCATCTCCAAAATATTCTACAATTGCGCCAGTGCCACCTTTAACGGTAAGAATTCCAGCTACTTTCAGAATTACATCTTTTGCCGATGCCCATCCGCTTAGTTTTCCGGTAAGTTTTACACCAATAAGTTTCGGGAATTTAAGTTCCCAAGCCATGCCTGCCATAACATCTACGGCGTCTGCACCACCAACTCCGATGGCAATCATACCTAATCCACCAGCGTTAACGGTGTGCGAATCGGTACCAATCATTAATCCTCCCGGAAATGCGTAGTTTTCTAAAACCACTTGGTGAATAATTCCAGCACCTGGTTTCCAAAAACCGATGCCATATTTATCTGATACTGAAGCTAGGAAATCGTAAACTTCTTTGTTCGAATCAACAGCTGTTTGTAAATCTTCAGTAGCCCCAATTTTTGCTTGAATTAAGTGGTCGCAATGTACAGTTGAAGGTACAGCCACTTTTTTTCTGCCAGCTTGCATAAACTGCAAAAGCGCCATTTGAGCAGTTGCATCTTGCATAGCAACTCTATCGGGAGCGAAATCTACATAAGAGCCGCCTCTTTCGAACTTCTCAGTTGCATTTCCATTAAACAAATGAGCATATAATATTTTCTCTGTTAAAGTTAACGGATGACCAACCACATTACGTGCTGCCTCAATTCTGCTACCAAAACCTTGGTAAACTTTTTCAATTACGTCTAAATCAAAAACCATATGTTATTAAAATTATTTTTTAAGAATGATGCTTTGTGGGTTCAATGCGAAAATACCACAAAACAGTTTGGAATCAAAAACATTTAGTGCCTTACATAAAATGTGGCGCTTTTTTCTTCATTTTTGTTTCCGAATTATGGTTTTTGTAGAAAATATAAAAATTGCCATCGATGCAGTTAAGTCCAACTCCCTAAGAAGTATACTCACGGCGCTTATTATTTCTTTCGGAATTACAGCATTAGTTGGGATTTTAACCAGTATCGATGCACTTAAATCTGCGCTTACCACCAGTTTTTCTAGCTTGGGGTCGAATACGTTTACCATCAGAAACAGGGATGCGATTTCTTTTGGCAAAAACGCAAACAATAGAAGAACTCCGAAAAGGAAAATCAGTTTCGCCGAAGCTACTCGGTTTAAGAAAGAATTGAATTATCCAGGGGTGATTTCCATTAGTTGCTTAGCAGGCCAAACATCCACCTTAAAAAGAGAAAAAGAAAAAACAAACCCCAATATAACCGTTTTTGGCAGCGACGAATTCTACCTTCAGGTTGGAGGATATAATCTAGCGAAAGGAAGAAATTTTACCCCAACTGAAATTCAGTATGGCGCAAACTTGGTAATTATTGGGGATGAAATTGCCAAAAAACTTTTCAAACGTGGGCAAGATCCGCTAAATCAATACATTAAAATTGATAATGGTCGATATAAGGTTATCGGAGTTTTGGAGCAAAAAGGCTCTTCTTTCGGATTATCGCCAGATAAAAGTTGTGTAATTCCCATTTCAAATGCACGATCGTTTTTCTCATCAAACATTGGTTCTTACGTAATAAATGTATCTGTTAGAGCTCCTGAAGAATTGGATGCAGCTATTGCAGAAGCTACCGGACTTTTTCGAATAATCAGGGCTGTTCCACTGAATAGTGACAATAATTTCTCGGTAACCAAAAGCGATGGGGTTGCTAATTCTCTTATTGAAAACTTGAGTTTCATCTCCATTGCTGCGACTGGAATTGCATTGATAACACTACTTGGCGCAGCAATTTCACTTATGAATATTATGTTGGTTTCAGTAACTGAACGCACAAGAGAAATTGGTACAAGAAAAGCAATGGGCGCAAATTCCGCTACAATTCGTCAGCAGTTCTTATTCGAAGCCTTGGTAATTGGTCAATTAGGCGGTATTCTTGGAATTATCTTCGGAATTATTATCGGCAATATTGTGAGCAATATTATTGGCGCAGGATTTATAATTCCTTGGGCTTGGATGTTGTTAGGCTCCGTTTTATGTTTAATTGTAGGAATTGTATCTGGCTATTACCCAGCAAGTAAAGCCGCAGATTTAGATCCGATTGATGCGTTACGGTATGAGTGAATTGTAGGGGGGTATTGCATACGTCCGATAACCCATATTACACAAGTTTGATAAGCCGTATTGCATTCGTCCAATCAATAAACCTTTCGAAAGAAAAACTTTAGTTTAAATTGACAATAAGTAGGCATTCTACCCCTAATAGAAATTGCTTTCTTTGTTAAGGTTGTTTTGTTGAATAATTCATTCAACAGGTTTCTTTTTCTTTTTTACTTTGCCTAGTGTGAACCTGATGGGCACATTGTAAGAAACCCTAACAGCAACTCCATCTTGTGTTCCTGGTGTCCATTTCGGCATTTCATAAATTACTCGAAGGGCTTCAGCATCCAAAAGCACATGCGCACTTCTAAATATAGAAACATCTCCAATTGTACCATCTTTTTCTACAATGAAGTTTACAACAACAACACCTTCAATGCCTTTTGCTCGTGCCTGTTTGGGGTATTTGGTATTTTGAGACATAAATTTCAGCAGCTCTGCTTCTCCACCAGGGAATTCTGGCATTATATCAACTGTCAATAGTGCTCCATTCTTATCCTTTTCTCCAATGTTAGAATGTTTATTCTCAAGTGTACTATCTTGAGCTACAATTAAATAAGAGTTAATTAGCAAAATTCCTAAAATCAACAGAATCTGTTTCATGTGTTTTTTATTATACCTTGTTTTTTGTTGTAGAATTGTTAATCATTTATCCTCATCTCGTAACGAAAACCTAAATGGTAACATATAATTTACATTTACAGGAATACCCTTTAGCTTTCCCGGTTTCCATTTAGGCATTAGTTTTACCACTCTTAAAGCTTCTTCGTCTAGTAGTGGATGTACATTTTTTACAACCATTGGATTGTAAATATTACCTAAGGAATCTACTTTGAAATTTACCATAACTATTCCTGTTATTTTTTTAGCTCTTGCCTGTTTAGGATATTTAGTATTCTGAGCTAAAAATTTCATCATTTCTTCCTGACCACCAGGAAATTCAGGCATTTCGTCAACAATTAAGAAAACTTCTTTTTCATCCTTAGAAACCTCTGTTTTTTTGACTTCTTGAGCGTTTGCGTAAAATGCAGTCGAGAATGAAATAAAGAATAGAAGAACCAATTTTCTTTTCCAAGTAGAAATCATGCTGCTGTAATCCATAATTATTAATTTTATTTCTTTTTCTTAGGTTTATTATCCAAACTGAACCTAAGTGGTAAATTATAATTTACACGAACTTTCTCACCATTGTGCTTTCCAGGATTCCATTTTGGCATAGATTTAACAACTCTAATTGCTTCATTATCAAGACTTTCTTCAACAGAGCGCAAAACTTTTATGTTTGATAAACTACCGTCTACTTCAACAATAAATGAAACAATTACTACACCGCTTGAACCATTTTCTCTAGCTTGAGCAGGATATTTGGTATTATCACCAAGAAACTTCATCATAGCCTCTTCGCCACCTGGGAATTCTGGCATATAATCAACTAAAATGAAAGCTCCATTTTCATCTTTTTCTCCAACTGGTATTCTTTTTTCAGTTGTTTTAACGTCTTGAGCAAATGTGTTTAAGCTTCCTCCTAAAATCATTCCTGCAATTACTAAAAGTTTTTTCATAATCATCTTTTTTTGAAACTAAGTTAAGATATTTTTGGATATTATGCATTCTTTATTCTTTCATTGGATGCTAAAAATAGATTCAATCTAAAACAGTTTTTTGAAGAAAACCTATTGTCATAAAAATAGTCCAGCCCGTTCTCGCAAAATCTAATCAAACTCAACCTTTAAAAAATCTAATTCGTTAATTGGTGGCTAAAAAATAGATTCGTTGCAAAAAAAATGTTTTCGAAGAAAACTTAGTGTCATAAAATTAAACTCAGTGGCTAAGCAGCATTCCGAGCCGCATTGATAATTCCGAACATGCACCTCAAAATCAATTTCGCAAAAACAGGATTATTTTCTCCTTTATGGATCTGCTCAATCGCAAATTGTTGAATCACAATAAGTGGCAACACAATCTCTTCCCGTAACCCTACCGAATGCTTTATGCCCAAATCTTCCTGCAACAATGTCGAAAATCCGCTTATTTCCAAGATTTTTTCCATCGTTAGATGATACTCCTCAACAATGTCTTTCCTGAAAGCACCAAATTCCGCATCATCGGCCAACCATTCTGTGATTTGCATATTGCATTTTGCCAATGCCTGCATACTATTTCCAATAAGCGTTCTGAAATACAACGATTCCTTATATAAATCTCCCAAAGCAGCTTTTTGACCATTCTGAATCAGCTTATCCAAAGCCGTTCCCAATCCATAAAAACCTGGAACATTTTGCTTCATTTGTGCCCAAGAACCAACAAATGGAATTGCTCTTAAATCCTCAAATTTTAAGGCGTCAGATTTATTCCGTTTCACTGGTCTCGACCCAATATTGGTTTCACCGAAGAATCTAAGTGGCGTAATCCGCTCTAAATAAGGTACAAAAGCTTTATTTTCTTTGAGGCTCAAATACTTTTCGTAGCTGCTATCACCCAATTTATTAAGCAATGCATGTTCTTCTTTCCCTAAACTATCCTCAGTTTTAGAAAATATTGCGCTGCTTAATCCTGCAGTTAACAACTGCTCTAAATTGTATTTACAGCTCTGCACTTTCCCAAAATGGGTGGAAATGGTTTGTCCTTGCACTGTTAGTTGCAATGCCTTATTTTCAATTTCCTTCCCTTGCGATGCATAATAGTTGTGCGTATTTCCACCACCTCTTGCCGGTGGTCCGCCTCTTCCATCAAAAAACACAACCTCATAGCCGTTCTTTCTGCAAACTTTAGTTAGCGCTTCTTTTGCTGTGTAAATCCCCCAATTCGCCTTGAAATATCCACCATCTTTTGTTCCGTCAGAAAATCCCAACATTATATATTGCTTGTTTCCTCG
>DAIRTB010000062.1:0-8981 GCA_036804105.1 Bacteroidota bacterium
CTAACTCCAACTTTTCTTTCCATTCTTTGTAGTGTAAGAGATCTGAATTTATTTGTTTCATTACAAAAAGAATAACGGTTGCATCGTCGGTAAAACCAAGTAACGGCACGAAATCTGGAATTAGATCTATGGGCATAAGCAAATAAATTAAAGCAGCTAAAAGCAATAGCATCGACTTATATGGCAGGTTTTTATATTTCCCAGAGATTACATCTTTGCCCAGCTGAATAAGCAAACTAAACTCTGTTTTTATTTTTTGTAGTGGATTTTTGTCGCCATCAAACAACTTTTGTGCACCAATTATAAGCTCCTGCATTAGTAAGGGATTTTGAATATAGGTCTTGGCCTTGTCTAATGCTTTATTGAAGAATTTATTTTTCATGTAAGTTTTGCTAATATTAGCTTTAACGCATTCTAATTAAATTGTGTTCCAGAAAATAATAGATAGCGGTTCAAGATAACTCAACTTCAAAAAACTTTTCTATCTTTATTAGCCAAACTAATTACTATGAAAGTCTTTACACAACCAATTTACCAGATTTTTATCAGTTTATCTTACTTTATCCTTTGTGTTAACAATTTAAATGCGCAGAGTGGCAGTTTCGACCCAACATTTTCTGTTGGAACAGGTGGAAACTCTCAAGTAAATAGATTAGAAATACAAGCCGACCAGAAAATAATTATCGGCGGCGAGTTTAGTTCTTTCAATTCAACTCCAAATAGAGGATTGGTAAGGCTAAATCCGAATGGTTCTATCGATATTAATTATGTATCTAACCTTGTTCGTGTTGACGGTCCAGTAAGAGCAAGTGCTCTGCAAGCAGATGGCAAACTTTTAATTGGTGGACTCTTCGATTCCATTGGTTTAATTCCTAGAAAAAACATGGCTAGATTAGACAGTAGTGGCCATCTCGATACAACTTTTCAAATTGGCACTGGTTTTAACAACGAAGTTTTTGCAATATCAGAAAATGGGCAACGTATTTTAGTTGCAGGATTTTTTAATTCCTTTAATGGTGTTAGCGTGCCAAGCCTGGTTTGCCTTTTACCCAACGGACAAATAGACGCTAACTTTATACTTCCTAACAACGTGTTTTTAAGTATAAATTTACTGAAATTACTCGCTAATAACTCTGCGTATATTGGAGGTAATTTTACCAATTACAATGGCACTTCAGTTGGACGACTAATTAGAATTCACCCAAATGGAAGTTTAGACACGAGCTTTAATATTGGTTCAGGTTTTAATAGTACCGTAACTTCTTTATCTATTCAAGCCGATGGAAAACTTTTAGTGGGTGGTAATTTTACCTCAGTAAATGGACATGTAATTAATAGATTAGTGCGCTTAAATCCAAATGGTAGTATAGATACGGCTTTCAATGTAGGTACTGGCGCAAATAGCAATGTTGCCACCTTGTGTATTCAACCCGACGGAAAAATTATTATAGGTGGTGGTTTTACCACCTTTAATGGTATGAACTATGCTAGAATCGCAAGATTATTGGGTAACGGAAGTATAGACACTTCGTTTAATGTAGGAACAGGAACCAACGGAAATCTTACCAATATAAAGCAACAAGCTGATGGAAAAATTGTTGCTACTGGTAGTTTTAGTATGTATAATGGAATCAGCGCCAGTAGAGTTGTTAGGTTGAATAATGTTTTGTGTCAGGCTCCAACCCAGCCAACTGTTCAAGGTAGTAGCATGAATGTAAATTGTCCAAACGGTTCAACAAATTTGTCGGTAACTGGAAATTTAAATGGCGGAAATAATTGGTATTGGTACACTGGTGGATGCGGAGGAAATTTGGTTGGAACGGGCACAAGCATTTCTGTTTCTCCAACAACCCAAACCACCTATTATGTTAGAGGCGAGGGCAATTGTAATGGGCAATGTGGCCAAATAACCATTTCGGTTACAGATACAACTGCGCCGCTTCCTAACATAAACCCCATATTCAATACCTTAGCTTATTGCACCACTACTATTAGTTTAATACCAACCGCTGCAGATGCCTGTGCAGGAACTATTACAGCAACTACAACAGATCCGTTAACTTACAGTTTGCAAGGAACTTACACCATTAATTGGCTTTATGATGATGGAAATGGAAATACTACAACACAAACGCAAATCATAACCATAGATTCTATTGTAAATGTGGTGGATTTAGATCCAAGCTATATTGTCCCAACATTAGCTTCCACCCATTCTAGTGCAACAGCTCAATATCAATGGGTTAACTGCGATTTGAATTACCAAGCAATTTCAGGAGCCAATATGCCGATCTTTTCTCCATCCCAAAGTGGAAATTACGCTTTGGTGGTTTCGGAAGGAACTTGTAAGGATACCAGCAATTGCTACATTTACATTGGGAATAATACTCAAAACCAAGTAAATAAGCTTAAAATCAATGTTTATCCAAATCCAAACAATGGTATTCTATTTTTTGGTGGATTGCCTGCTGTAGGTAAAATTCAAGCTCGTTTGTTTAACTTTTGTGGGCAACAAGTTTTACATGAAGCAATTATTGATCAGGATAACAATCAACTAGATTTAAATCTACTTCCTGCTGGAGTTTATATGCTTGAAATACAAGCAGGCCAAACATCCACTATAAAAAAAATAGTGAAGTTTTAAGTTTGATATGTTGATAAGTTTTGAAAAAAGCTCAAAATTTATAAGGCTTACATCGAAACAGTAAAAAATTATTTTATAAATATTAAGTCATACCGATTTTGATATAACAAAAAGGTAATAGCATCTTAAAATAGAATGGGAAGTGCAAAAAGTAACTTTGCACAAACATTATTTTATGAGAAAAAGCCTTCTTTTACCAATTTATGTGTCTTTAATTCTTATGTTTAGCATAAGTTCAAAAGCACAATTAACTTTCAGTACGCACATTTCCCAGGGGACGGATGATTCTGAGGAATATGTTGCTACAGGCGCACATGATTTGTTTAGTTCTGACCTTGAAATAATTCAAGAAACAACATCTAATACAGCAACAAAGCAAATTGTAGCACTCAGATTTACCAATGTAAATATTCCAAGCAATGCAATAATTACCTCTGCAAAAGTTCAATTTACCTATGACGCAAGTAAAACCTTAGACCCCTGCGTGGTTTATTTCAAGGTAGAAGATTCTAATAATCCGATTACATTCGACACCACCACATTCGGACTTGCTAACAGGGTAAAACTCACAGATAGTGTTGAGTGGGTAATTCCTTCATGGGCCGGCGGAAGCACAGGAACTAGGGGTCCAGCCCAATTAAGCTCAAACATTGCAACCTTGATTCAACAAACGGTAAATAGACCAGGTTGGAGTTCTGGAAATGCAATAGCGCTTTATATAACTGGTTCTGGTACCAGAGAAGCAGAATCTTACGAAGGCGCACAAGGACACGGAAACTTAACCTATGCCCCACAATTAATAGTTGAATATTTCCTTCCGCTTACGGTTAACTCTTTTGTAAACCAAGGCACCGACGATGTTGAAGAGAGAGTAAACACGGGAGCTATGGATATTACCTCTTCAGATCTTGAACTTGTTCAGGAATCTACCACAAACCCAGCTTCTCTGCAAAAAATTGGCTTACGCTTCCAAGCAATTAACATTCCGAGAGGGGCAACCATCCAAGATGCTTATATTCAATTTACTTACGATGCTTCAAAAACCTTAAATCCAAGTATCGTTCATTTTAGAGCTGAAGCCAATGCAAATCCAACAACATTTAGCAGCGCAGCTTTTTCAGTTTCAAATAGAACTTGGAACTCAGATTCTATAACCTGGACAATACCTTCTTGGGCAGGTGGAACTACTGGTACAAGAGGTCCAAATCAGAAATCACCAAATATTGCAAGCCTAATTCAAACACTTGTAAACGATACCAACTGGACATCTGGAAATGCAATGGCTTTCCAAATTTATGGACAAGGTACAAGAGAAGCAGAATCTTTTGAAGGCGCTCAAGGCCATAGCAACTTAACTTATGCACCAGAATTGGTGGTAACCTATTTGTCTTCTGCATCGCCAATTGCACCAATCGGAACATTTCCAATAGATAGCAGTCAGGTTTGGAATTATTATGCTGATTCCACGGCACCTGCTGCAAACTGGACGAGCTTAACTTTTAATGATTCTACCTGGAGATTTGGAAATGCTGAATTAGGTTATGGAGATGGGGATGAGGCAACTGTAATTCCTTTTGGTCCATCGGCTACTAACAAATACCCGAGCTACTATTTTCGCCATAAGTTTAATTATACTCCTGGAAGCTTAGCCGTAGATTCTTTGATTTTCAATATCAGGAGAGACGATGGTGCGGTTGTTTATTTAAACGGAGTTGAAATGTTTAGAGATAACATGCCTTCTGGAACAATAAACTATAACACACTAGCACTTGGTGCGGTTGCCGGTGCCGACGAATCTAAGTGGTTTAGATTTGCAGTTGCACCTACTGCTTTGGTAAATGGTTTAAATGTAGTATCAGTTAGCGTGCATCAAAATGCGCTAAATAGCTCAGACTTATCATTCGATTTAAGATTGGATAAAAAAATTGCACCAATGCCTATAGATACAATTCCTTTTCCTACGGGCTCAAATTGGGCATATTGGGATTTGGGTAGCATAGATTCTAACTGGGCTAGTTTATCTTTCAACGACAGTTCTTGGGCTTTTGGTCCTGGTGTTTTAGGATACGGAGACCCTGTAGCCACAACCGTTGGTTTCGGAGGAAATCCATCGGCTAAGTTTACAACTACCTGGTTTAGAAAGAGAATTAATGTAAACAATTATACGAGCTTACCAGATACTCTAGAATTTAGATTCAGAAGAGACGATGGTATTATTGTTTATGTAAATGGCGTGGAAATTATTAGAGACAATATGCCAAGTGGTGCAATTACCAATAACACGTTCTCCACATTAACCATTGATGGTAGCGACGAATCGGTATTCCATTCTTACCTAATCCCTAAAACAGTTTTTACAGCTGGAAACAACGTAATTTCAGTTAGAATTCACCAACGTAGTTTAAGCAGCTCAGATATTACTTTCGATATGGAAGTAAAATTCCCAACACCTCCACCGCCACCGCCTGCAGTTGCTTCTGGTTGTGTTGGTCCTAATGACACGCACATCGCCTGCTTTACCTCTGTTCAGCCAGCTGCACAAAATAGCAATTTAAACCTTCCTGCAACGCACAGAATGCAGAAGATTGTAGAAACTGGAGATCTTTATACCAAAAACAACCCAGGTGTTCCATTCTTAAATATTCCTGGAAATAACGATTTTACCGCTTTTGTTGGAAAAAATGGAAGCGCAACTGAAGGTGTAATTACCATAAACCATGAAAACACACCTGGTGGAGTTACCATTGTTGATGTGAAATATGATTCTGCTTTGCACATTTGGAACATTGATACTACACAAGCAGTTAATTTCTACAATAACGATTTAGTTACAACCTCTAGAAACTGTAGTGGTGGCATAACACCATGGAGAACTATAATTACTGCAGAAGAAACTTATTCTTTGGGCGATGCCAACAGCGATGGTTATCAAGATGTTGGCTGGTTGGTAGAAATAGACCCATCAACAAAAAGAGTTAAAGAATACGGAAATGGCAAACAAGAGAAACTTTGGGCAATGGGTAGAATGAGGCACGAGAATGTTACCATTCTTCCAGACAGCCAAACAACTTATTATTCTGAGGATGGCGGAACATCGTGTGTTTATAAATACATTGCAACTCAAAAAGGAAATCTTTCAGCTGGAACACTTTATGTACTTCAGTTAAACAATCCTTTAAATTCTGGAGTACCTACTGGAACAACTGGAACATGGATTCAAGTGCCAAACACTACTCAACAAGATCGTAATACAACTTCCACCCTTGCTGGAGCACTTGGTGGAACAGCCTTTTCTGGTCCTGAAGATGTTGAATATCATGTAATTCAAGATAAAGTTTACTTTACCTCTAAAGGTTTTGGTAGAACTTACCGTTTTAAAGATAATGGCGCTGGTGTAACCCAATTTGAAGTTTTTGTTGGTGGAACATCTTATGGCATTAATTATGGAACTGGTGTTGCCAACGAATCGTGGGGTGGTGGAAACGACAACTTGGTAATAGACAATAGGGGCAATGTTTGGGTATTGCAAGATGGAAGCAGAAATCATATTTGGATGGTGGGAGGAGCACACACACAAGCAAACCCTAAAGTTGAGTTATTTGCTAAAACGCCAGCTGGATCAGAGCCATGTGGTTTTGAAATGACACCTGATAGCCGTTTTGCATTTTTAAGTATCCAACACCCTTCAGCAAGTAATTCGAGCACTTTCCAATTAGATGTTAAGGGTGATACTTTAAGATTTAATAAAAGTACCTCGGTAATTATTGCAAGAGCTGAGTTCTTAGGCCCAGATTTTGTTAATACATCTGCCAACCCAATAATTCCTAGCTTAAAAGCAAAAGTATTTCCAAATCCAAATAAAGGTCAGTTTTCAATTGAGCTGCACTTGGATCAAAGAGAGATGCTAACTGGATCGCTTTATGATATTACAGGCAGATTGGTTTACTCTTTCAACAATGTATTGGCGAGTGGCGAAAACAGAATCGATTTGAACCTAGACAATTCAATTGTAAAACCTGGCATGTATGTACTTTTACTTAAAACACCAAGTAAAGAAAGTAGCTTTAAGGTTGTTATTAATTAAAAACAATTAAATCTAGTAAAGTCCTGTAGATTATTTCTACGGGACTTTTCTATTTGCTTTTTTGAGGATTAAAACCATTTTAAAAAAATTATGAGAATATTTTTAATAATACTAGCTTTTGCAACCCTTTCTGCAAAAGCTCAAAACGAAACCGA
This sequence comes from Bacteroidota bacterium, assembly GCA_036804105.1. Lineage (GTDB taxonomy): Bacteria > Bacteroidota > Bacteroidia > UBA7662 > DAIRTB01 > DAIRTB01. Next base: position 6,884 of record DAIRTB010000062.1, read on the forward strand.
ATTTGCCGATAGTAATAAGTACCTAATTTATACCGATTTAACTGAGGCATTGGCCAATAAAACCAATGTGGTTGTACTTAATTTAAGGAATACAGAAAGAACCAAGCTTGAACCAGAAGTTGGTGAGTTTGTGAATGTTCGCTTTATAAACTTAATGAAGAATGAGCTTACAGCTTTACCAAAGGAACTCTTTACTTTGAAGAATCTTAGGGAATTAAATTTCAGACAAAATAAAATAGATAGTCTAAATGCCACTGTAGGTAATCTGGAAAATATTACCGTAATTGATGCTTCAAGAAATTTAATTAGAACGCTACCTATAGAAATTGGGCAATTAAAAAAGTTAGAAGTTTTAGACCTGAACGATAATAAAATTAATTATCTACCTGAAACTATTGGGCAATTGGCGGCTTTAAAAATTTTGAGTTTAGATAAAAACAACCTAACAGATTTGCCTAAAAGTCTTACACAGCTTTCTGCTTTAAACACCTTAACCATTCAAAACAACAAACTTACCGAAGTATCATTTATACCAGATCTTAAAAATTGTAAGAGTTTAAACTTACACAATAACAAAATTTCTGCTTTGCCAGAAAATATCGGAAAAGCTAGTAATCTGCAAAGCCTAATTTTAAGTAACAACAACATAGACAAATTGCCTAAAAGTATTGTTAGGCTAAAAAACCTTGAAACCTTGGTTTTGAGTAATAATAAACTTAACAAACTACCTAAAAAGCTCCATAAACTTGGTAATTTAAAGACTTTGCTTTTAAATGGAAATGAGTTTAAAGCAGAAGATCTGGAAAAGTTTAAGAAAAGATTACCTACAGATTGTGTGGTTTACTTTTGAATTTTTTAGGAAATTATCTTTAATGAATTGCCTTTTAAAAGCATATGTTAGATCTCGTTAATTTAAATAGGAAAATCAAATATCCAACTCTACTTTAATATCGTTTCTAACTTGCTCTATTCGTTTTTTTACTTCCGAATAATAGTAGGTAACAAAAATTCTATTTCTTTTAATGCGCAAAATGTAGGTTAACAATAGCTTTTTTTCTGCTTCTGTAATTTTTAAAGGGGCTTCAATGCCCACCATTTGGTTTTCTTCGTTAAAAACAAAGTGTTTTGATAAAATGTCATTTATTCCTTTAAAGTAATTTCTGAAGAATTGGCTCTCCTCATATTCTTCCTCCATTTTAGATAAAATCTTGTAATCGAATTCGTAAATGGATATAATCTTGGTTCTTAGAGAATCGTTTGAGATTAATTCCAATCCTTTAGATTTTAAAGCCTCATAGCCTGAAGTATTTTGGATGGAAATAAAATCTCGAGTGAGTGTTGTATAAAGATATTCGAATGAATCTATTGTGGTAGTTTTGTTGTTTATCAGATTCAAGAATAAATCTGCAACCCTAATTCCCATTAAATGGCCTTTGTAATTTTCATCTAAATCGGCTAGGTCTTTTCCAAATCCATTGTAAATTTCTGTGAGAATACTTTCTTCTGCAATGCTACTTTTCCTGCCATCATTCCAATTATTTAAAGCAAAAGCAGAGATTACTGCAACAAAAATGGACAAAAACTCGAAGCTATATTTTTTCCAATTACCCAAATTGATTCTCTTCATATAAAAATAGAATCAATTCTAGACGCCAAATTGTTTTAAATGATGATCTGCGTGCTTATACAACATACTGCTCCATTCTTGTGCGGTTAGTTTACCTAAAGAATGCGATTCTCTACCTTCGAAATAGCTTGATCCAAGCTCTTCAACTCGCTGATGATAGTTTATAAATTTCTCCAGCTCTGCGGCAAAATCTCTATCACCAGTAATTAAAAAAGCTGGAGCGGTTCTACTGTTTTTTGCATAAGGTTTCGGCCCAACAATAGATTGCTTCAGTAGCATGGTTAATAGAAATCTTGCAAAAGCATTTGGTCTGTTGGTTTGTGGCTCAAAAATTTGTTGATAGGGCACATTAATATGTGCAAGCATCTGGCCAACAGTCATGCTTCCCCAAAGATTTTGGGTTTGAGAATTAAGTTTACTAACTCGCTCGAAAAGACTAATGGTTGTTTCTTTTTGAAAAACGCTTGGAAA
>DAIRTB010000063.1:0-8926 GCA_036804105.1 Bacteroidota bacterium
TCAGTAATAGCTTCAAAATAAAAAGCCGTGCAAATTGTACGGCTTTTTGTTTTTTATAGATGATGTAAATTCTGCTTGTGTTCTATTCTGCTCCCAAACGCTGGCGTACAGCCTCAAATAAAAATACGCCTGCCGCAACAGATACGTTGAGCGATTCAATAACTCCGGTAATTGGAATGGTAACCAACTGATCTGCCATTCGCATTAAGTCAAGACCAATGCCTTCGTCTTCAGAACCCATTAAAATAACCGTTGGGCCAAGTAAATCTGCCTTAAATACTGGTGTTGTAGCATGTTGATCGGCTGCCACAATTTGCAATCCAGAAGCTTTTAAATAGCGCAATGCTGCTTTAAAATCTACTTCCTTGCAAACTGGCAAAGAAGCTAAAGCGCCAGCCGAAGTTTTTAGCGCATCGCTGGTAACTAAAGCTGAGTTTTGAGCAGGAACTAAAATTCCATGCGCACCTGCGCAAGCCGCACTTCGAGCAATGGCACCAAAATTCCGAACATCGGTTACTCTATCTAAAGCAATAATTAAAGGCGTTTCGCCCATTTCGTAAATACGGGGTAGCAAATCTGCAATGTTGTAATAACTTACTGGAGAACCGAAACCAATTACGCCTTGGTGATTTTTTGTGGTAATGGCGTTCAACTTTTCTTTAGGAACAAGCTGAACCGGAATCTGATATTCACGAGCTAAATCTCTGAGCTCCTTATTCAAATCGCTCTGGAAATCTTTCTGTAAAAGAATTTTATTGAGGTCTTTACCTGCTTTTATGGTTTCTATAATTGCTCTAGATCCAAAGATTAAATCTGGATTGGGCAATCTTTCTGATGGTTTCATACTAACGAATATTGTTTAAAATTACGCCTTTCCGCCAGGCATCTACGGCTGTGTACCACAACTCTTCGTAGGCTGGATTACGATTGAGCTCATAATGATTGTTGCACCACGGCAAAGGTACTTTAGTAAAAAGGAAATCTCGCTCCCCTTGCGGAGTTTTGTAAATCCACAATTCTTTATCGTAATCTTTATAAATTGACGATGGTTTGCCTAACACACTGTAAATAAGGCCTCTATCTGTTTGCCAACCCTGCCTAATGGAAGTAAAAAATCGATTGGCGTATTGAACACGACCATAATATTCGTTCATCAGAACTTTTGCTCGGGTTAAATCTCCGCCTTTGTTGGTCCAAAAATCTAGAATTGCATCTCTTACGTTTGGTTTATTCTTCAGATCAGCAAATTCTTGTTCGGTAGTTATGTAGCGAATAGGGGGCAACAAATCTGCCTCATCTTCAAAGTTTGGGTAAGCCCTTCCGAAGGCAAAAAGAAAAAAACCGTTTATGGTATCAAGGTTGTTTCTAAGCAGATAAACGCCCAGCTCAGATACCGAAATAGGTTCATTTGCCTTGAAAGCAATTGTAGAATCGGTTTTTAAAAAAAGATCTTGATTGTTATCTTTCAAATGTGGCGGCAAGGGCAATTTTGGAGCGTTGGTTACTTTATTCAACAAGAAAGAATCTACTAAATTTGCATATAGTACAGAGAATTTATAAGGCTTATTTACCTGTAAATAAGGCGCATACAACATTTCTTGAGATGATTTTGTAAGTAAATAATAGTCTTCTGTTTGAGGACTGCTGCGTTCTACCGCTTTTATAGATCTAATAATTTTCGAATTTTGATTACTCGAAATCTCAAGCGTTGCCACCGCATTAAATCCTGCTCTTGTAGGTATACGAATTTGAAATTTGAATTCAGTATCTTCGGGAATTTTTTGAAATATTACTTTGGTTTGCGCAGAATCTGAGGCAGTCTTGGTAAAGAAATCGGCAAAAAGAAAAACCTTTGCTGAAATTTCAACAGGCAGATTGTAATCTTGATCTGGCAATAGAAGTGCATTTGCTGGTAAGCTTATGTATAAAGTTGTACTATCTTTTTGGTGATGATATACTTTTATATTGGGTTGATCCTGACCTTCGCCATATAGATAGAGATATGCCAAATTTTGGTTGCCTAACTTTCTAATTCCAGTGGCGCAAGAAATAAGCGCAAATAGGCCGAATGAAAGGAGCAAAAACGACCATTTTTTCTTAGAAACATCCAAGGTAAAGAAAGAAATTACCTAAAATCAATTAAAAACACCTCAAAAATTAATACGGAATTAGCAGGGATACTACCTACTTTTCTACTGCCGTAGCCCAAATTTGATGGAATAAATAATCTGCCTTTACCGCCTTTTTTAAATTTAGGGATACCTTCTGTCCAGCCTTCAATAACACCATTCAAGTTGAAAGTTAAGGGTTGGCCTGCGCCTTCATAGCTGTTATCGAACACCGTTCCATCAGTTAAATAACCTTTATAATGCACCGTAACGTCTGCATTTGCAGATGGAAAATTGCCAGTGCCCTCTAAATCCACCACATAAAAAAGCCCCGATTCTGTCTCGGTAGCGGTGATATTATTTGCAGCAAGGTAGTCTACAATTATCTGGCGGTCTTTATCTATTTGTTTATCTTTTTTGCAACCAAAGAAAGAAGTTAAGCTGAACATGGAAATTATTATGAGGGGTAAGTATTTCATTTATTTACTTTTTTAAAACAATTTTACGGTTTTTAAGCCATATCTTCAAGATTTTGCAGCCAACCTCTACAAAATATCTATGATTAACTCACTTTTCCTTGCATCAGAAATTGAAATTCCGCTAATAAAAGATTTGGTGTTAATCCTTGGGATGTCTGTTTTAGTTGTGGGTGTTTTTCTTAAATTAAAACTTCCAACTATTGTAGGATTTTTAATTACTGGCATCATTACAGGCCCAAATGGTTTAGGCTTGGTTAAATTAAGCAATGAGGTTCAGGCACTTGCAGAGATTGGCGTTATTCTATTATTGTTTGTAATTGGACTAGAATTTTCCTTGAGCTCACTTTGGAAGATTAAGAAATCTGTTTTTCTTTCAGGTAGTATTCAGGTATTTTCTACCATATTGGTAGTTTCGGGTGTGGCCATTGCTTTTGGTTTAGCTTTACCTACTTCTATATTTATTGGGTTTTTATGTGGATTAAGTTCTACTGCCATCGTGCTGAAAGAGCTCCAAGAGAAAAATGCCATAAATAGCCCTCATGGAAAAACAGCACTAGCTATTTTAATTTACCAGGATATTGTGGTAGTTCCATTGATGCTTTTCACCCCAATGTTAAAAGGAAGTGGAGATAACATTGCCGTAGAATTGGGGGTTTTACTTTTAAAAGGCTTGGTGGTAATTATTGGCGTTTTGGTATCTGCAAAGTTTATAGTGCCGAAGCTACTTTATCAAGTAGCTAAACTTAGAAATCAGGAGTTGTTTATTTTGGTTTCTCTTTTACTTTGTTTTGCAATTGCAGAAATTACTGCAAGTTTAGGTTTATCATTGGCTTTAGGTGCTTTCATGGCTGGGCTAATTATATCAGAGTCTGAATATAATCATCAGACCACGGTTTACATTCTACCATTTAGAGAAGTATTTACATCGATATTTTTTGTATCTATTGGTATGTTGCTAAACCTAAATTTCCTATTTGAGCATATTGGCCAAATTTTACTATTGGTTTTATCGGTTTTTATTATAAAAACACTGCTAGCCTCTTTGGCTGCATTAGCTCTAAAATATCCAATTAGAACCTCGCTTTTAGTAGGTTTAAGTCTGTTTCAAGTAGGAGAATTTGCCTTCGTTTTAAGCGTAATTGGATTAAAGGAAGAGTTGATAGATCAGCAAATTTACCAGTACTTTTTAGCGGTTTCCATACTTACAATGGCAATAACTCCATTTGTTTTACGGTATGATAGAAAAATCTCTGCAATACTTTTACGCTCTCATTTACTAAGAAACAGACAGCGAAACTTATTGAGTACAAATGAGCCATTAGATGCAAGCAGCCATCAAAATTTAGAAGATCATTTAATAATTATTGGCTACGGCCTAAATGGAAAAAACTTAAGTTTGGCGGCTAAACAAGCCGGAATTCCATACGTAATCTTAGAGCTTGATGCAGATATTGTGAAACAAGCAAAAAAAGAGGGCGAGCCTATAATTTTTGGTGATGCAGTGCACGAGCATCTGCTCAATTTTGTAAATCTGCCCTCAGCTCGAGTGGTGGTAATTGCCATTTCAGATCCGAGAAGTACCAAGCAAATGGTTGCAAGTATAAAGCACATTAATCCAAATGTATATTTATTGGTAAGGACTAGATTTACAAACGAAGTGGAAGAATTGATGAAACTTGGCTCAAATGATGTAATTCCCGAAGAGTTTGAAACTTCTGTAGAGATTTTCTCAAGGGTTTTGCACAAATACCTTGTTCCAGAAGATAAAATTACTGATTTGGTTTTCACCCTTCGATCAGAAAATTATGGATTTCTACGGCACATTGAAAACCCAAGTGGTAAGGCGTTGTTAGAGCTGCCCGATCTCGATTTGTCTTGTGTTACGCTGCAAAACAAAAATTTAGATCTGATTAACCAAACCTTAGGAAGCGGAGTTTTAAAATCTAAATACAAACTGAATTTGGTGGCGGTGAGAAGAAACAATCAGTTTGTAGATCCCATTACACCAGAATTTGTTTTCAATCAAAACGATGTGCTTTATGTATTCGGGAAGCCCAGAAAAATTACTGCTTTGGTACAGAATGCAGATTTGAGGTGATACAAACCAAAAAAAGCCGTTCTTTTTAGAAGGGCTCTTTAAATGTGGTGGAGAATATCGGAGTCGAACCGATGACCTCTTGCATGCCATGCAAGCGCTCTAGCCAGCTGAGCTAATCCCCCGTTTGGGATTGCAAAAGTGAGCTGTTTTTTTTAAACTGCCAAATTAAATCTCGTTAAAGATAAAGAAATGTCAATTTTAAGTCATTTTTTAGTTTTATTGGGATTTATTTTTTTCTAAATTGATAAAGGCTATGCAAATGCAAAGAAAATTTAATGGCTCATTTTTTTTACATTCACATTTTTATATTACATTTACTCCATGAAAATGCAAAAGTCAATTCTCGCCCTGTGTTGCCTGTATTTAACTGCATGCGACCCTTTTTGGAACGAAAACTTCGACGAGCGAAATTCGTCTGAATATGAAGCCATTTTGATTAAAAAGGAAGATTTACCGAAAACGATAAGTCTGAAAGAACCTCAGCCGATTTTACAAGCTGGTAAAATCTATGCATATGGAAATTATATTTTCATAACCGAAATGTACAAAGGCCTGCATGTAATTAATAATACAGACCCAACAAACCCAATAAACGAACGTTTCGTTGCAATTGGTGGAGTGGTTGATATGGTATTTAAAGACAATCAACTCATTGCCGATAACTCAGTAGATTTAGTTTCTATAGACTTGAGCAATCCTCAAGAATTAAAGGTAAGCAGTAGATTAGGCAATGTTTTTAATCAACCACTTCCTCCAGATTTGAGCATTCTACCTGAACGTTACAACAACCTAGACAATGACATGGTAATTTTAAGATGGGAGAAAAAGAAATGAGAAATTTAGCAATAATTTTAGCGCTTACAGCATCTTTATTTTTTGGCGGCTGTTCTAAAGATGGGTCTGAAATGAGTTCGCCAGATATTGCCAATCCAGGCGGGCAAAGTGGTTCTATGGCCAGATTTGTTTTAGGTGGAAATACCTTGTATGCAATAGATCAAGACAACATGAAACACTTCAATGTTAGTAACAGCAAAGCTCCAGTTTTAAATGGCGAAACTTTTTTAATAAATGGTTTGGAGACTGCTTTTATTAGAGACGAAAACACACTTTTTGTGGGCACACAGTCTGGAATGTATATTTTTAATATTGCAAATCCACTTCAACCTCAACAAATTTCGTTTTACGAACACATTGTAAGCTGCGATCCTGTAGTTGCAAACGATAAATTTGCCTACGTTACCTTAAGAACTGGTACAGCTTGTGGAGGTGGAGTTAACGAACTTCATATTGTAAACATTGAATCGTTAAGTAGCCCGTTTCAAGTGCATTCAAGTCAGATGAATAACCCTAAAGGGTTAGCAATTTCTTCAGACAAAAAGCTTTTTGTTTGTGATGGTGGAATTAAGGTTTATGATGTAACCAATGCTCAAAATCCAGTTTTACTAACACATTACACAAGTTTTAATCCCAAAGACATTATTCTCAGAAACAACTTAGTTATGGCTGTAGCTGAAGATGGATTGTACCAATTCACTTTCCAAAACAATACTTTTACTTTAGTAAGCAAGTTGAATGGCTCTTTTTAGAATCTCTTGCCTGTTACTTATACTTTTATCAGGAAATTTATTAGCTCAGAAGAATGAAACAAAAATTGATTCTTCTGAGCTTCATCCTGCATATTATATTGGAGCCATTACCCCACAAAGATTTTTTTCTGGGGCTTTTAGAGGCGATTTAGAATACTCACCTAAGAAAACAAGACTTGGCTTTGGCCTTGGAATTGAAGGTATACAAGGCGTAGATCTTAATTTGTCGCAAGAAGATCAAATACGAGGTTTTGGTTTCGAACCATATACTCGCATTTATTCTAGTACATTAGAAATAGGCAATTATAGCGTTACAAGGTCTTTTTTTAGTTTCGGATATTATTACCAGCACCTAAAACAAAATGCAAATTTCATAAGACTTGAAGAATTCCAAGAAAATGGCATTACCCTGTTTAGAGAAATTCAAGAAAGAGATTTTGCAAGGTTAAACAGAATTGGGATAAGTATAATGGGTGGTTTTCAAAGAGTTAGTAGAAATAACTTTTTGTTTGAAGGTTATTTTGGCACCACATTTATGCGCTCAAGAATTAAAGAAGAGAATAATCTTGGGCCAAACAATTTCGAACTGTTTAGTAGAGATTTGAATTTAAACTATGATGTTTCTGGTTTTATACCAAGAATTGGTTTTAAATTCGGATTTATATTTTAAATAATTAAGTATTCCCAAGTCTCTGTTTAGCACGCCACCATTTGTCTGGCAATTCTTGATTTACAGCCACTTGATAATCGTTGTAAGAGCAAGGCACAAGATGCGTTTTCTCGTATTTACTCATTAAATTACTCATCGGTACCTCCATCCACCAGCGGTCTGATCTACGGCTTTTGTAGAATGTCATACTCTGTTCTCCATCTTTGGTGGTGGTGATGTATTTGATGAAATAATCGCTTGTTCTACTTGGCCAATCGTTCATCCGCCCATAAAATCCTTCAATAAAGTACCATATAGTTTGCGCAATAAGTTGTGCTGTAAAACCATCATCATCTAAATTGAAGGCATATTCATAAATTCCAAAGGAACTCAGCTTCTCATTTATTCCTGCATATTTTGCCATCTGGCAAAGTTCATGGCCATGTAAGCCATTCGGAGATCCATTGTAAATTGCATTTGCATCGCCCTTGTTAATGGCAGATAAATCTACCGCAACCAAATCTGCAGAGCGAATAAATGGCTCAGTTTCGTGGATGTTGTCCCGTAATTCTCCTAATCGAACAGAATCGAAAAACAAACGCTCAACCAATTGAATTTTTTCTTGTGGATTTAGATACGTTTGGTAGCCCAAGAAAACCAAGTTGAATAAATAAGCTGGCTGATGGGCAATTATGTGGTAAATATAATTACTGCTGGTAATTTCAGTACCTTCTTCAATATCAATTCTGGAATCTATAATTACCATGTCTACCAAGGTCTCCAGCGTTTTGTAGGCGGCGTATTGGGCAAAAGCTAGATCGTTACTTCCACCAATAATTATCGGAATAATCTGTAGTTTAATTAAATGTGCGGTTATTTGCTCTAAGGCAAATTGGGTATCTTTTAATGTTTTTCCTGGATGAAGCGTTCCAAGGTCAATCATTCTTAGGTTGAAATCGCCATAGTAGAGCTTAAAAAATTCGTTTCTTAAGCGGGTATGTCCAATAGCCTCATTACTTCTGTCTGCACCTCGCTCTTCAGGCACGCTCAATAAAGCCAAATGATAAACCCCTGGAATAGGTTCATCGCCCGTAAAAAAATCAATCACACTACCAATGGTTCCCGAAGGGTAGTTAGTTTTTGAGTTTATAAATACATCGCTAACAGGTTGAAGAAAGGTGTTGAGCATTTTAATTCTATTTAGCATCAAAGATACAAGCCTAAGTTATTTAGCAGATCTTAATTGGCAATTTGTGAAAAATGCTTCTAGTGCCTTTTTATATTTTCTACCTTTGCGGCTACCAAAATCCAAAAAATGGAAGCACTGTTAAAAGCTTTTGAAGAAAAAAATCCAGAAATAGTTTTCGAATGGCACGATGCCCAAACCGAAGCAAAAGGTTATGCAATAATTAATTCTTTAAGAGGCGGCGCAGCTGGTGGTGGCACTCGGATGCGAAAAGGCTTAGACAAAAGAGAGGTAGAATCTTTAGCCAAAACCATGGAAATTAAGTTCTCCGTTTGCGGGCCGCAAATTGGTGGAGCAAAATCTGGAATTGATTTCGACCCATCAGACCCTAGAAAACATGGCGTGCTTACCCGTTGGTACGCAGCTTTGCTCCCGATTTTGAAAAATTATTATGGCACTGGAGGAGATTTAAACATAGACGAAATCCACGAAGTAATTCCCATTACCAGCGAAATGGGCTTATTACACCCGCAAGAAGGGGTTGTAAACGGACATATTAAAGCCGACACTGAAGCTACTCAACAGATTATCTCGCAATTACAAGATGGGGTAAGCAAGCAAGTTTTCGACGTAAATTATGTTCCCATTGCAGACGGTAGATTTAAGGTTGCTGATATGATAACTGGTTACGGTGTTGCAATGGCTGTTTATCATCATTACAAAGCAATTGAAAAATCTTTAGAAGGAAAAAGAGTGGTAATTCAAGGCTGGGGTAATGTTGCAGCAGCTGCGGCTTATTACTTAGCTAAATTTGGTGCAA
>DAIRTB010000064.1:0-8896 GCA_036804105.1 Bacteroidota bacterium
AATTCTTCTGTTACCCCAGGTTTCGCCAAACAATAATCTCGCAGGGTTTCTATGTCCATATTTCAATTACAAGGTAAAAGTTAGTTGGATTGTATGATTGATGGGTGCGGAAATATTTCCAGGTAAATACATAATTTCTTCGTTGGTTACATTACGTAAAATGTAGGCCACCCTTACAAAATCTCTAAACTTATAGGAAGCTCTAAGATCTAATTGGAAATCGCCATTTGGTTTAAGTTCTCTGAATTCAGTTACCCCAGGCACCAAGGCGTAGAAGAAATTGTCGATGTTCAACATGAAGCTATTGTACCTAATATTACCTCCTACTTGAAAGTTTCGGTAAGTAAAGTTTAAATCTCCACGAAGTAAATGCCTACTTCTGTATTTTAAGTAATTTGCGTAAGGATTACCACCAGAAGTATCTGGATTAGAACGTAAATCGATAGGTTCAATAAAAGTATATCCACCTTGAAGATTTACTTTTACCTTACCAAGCAACGCTGTAAGGTCTCCACCTAGTTCGAATCCATTTATTTTTGAGCGGAAAATATTAAGCGATTTAAAACCAATATAATTTTCTATAACAAACGGACTATCAACAACTTCAGGAACATAAGCACCAAAATTTAGTTCTATCATGTTCTGAAAAGATGAATGGAAAACAGCTGCATCCATAATAAAAGTAAACTTGCTTTTGTTGATACTGTGGCGAAGTCCAATTTCTGCCGTCAGTCCTTTTTCTGGAAGCAGACTGGAATTAGGAAGGATTTTGACAGAACTCACCGACTCGAAATTGCGCTCAACAAGGGTTGGGGTTCTTACGCCTCTTCCACCAAAAAAGCGAAGTTCTGTACTTTTAAAAACTTGGTAGTTTACGCCACCCCGCCAAACAGGGAAAATAACTGGATTTGCCTGATCCCATTGTTTATACGCCTCGCCACGTACTCCAGCATAATAACTTAAGCGTTGAATATTTCCTTCCAAAGCTGCATGAATGGCTTGATTGTAACTTACAAATGGCGATTTACTCAACCAACTGATGTTGTTAACCAATCCGCCAACGAAACGATGCTCACCCTTTTCTTTAACAACTAATTTCTTTTGGATGAAATATTCGTTGAAAACCATGAAGTTATCTGTAAAGTAAAGTCTATTTCTTAGATGATGTTCTGTAGTTGTATTTGGCTTGTAAACGCCTGAAAGGTCGATGTTTGCAAAAAACAACTCGTCTTTGGTATACGTATTGCTATCGAGCGGAATATAAGGCTCTGTTCCACTCTCCCAGATGTAATAAATGCTTAGAGAATCTCGCATTCCATTGAAAGTAAAATTGAAATTCCATTTTGGGTTGTAGGCATAATCGAGTTTGAGATACGCACGCTGCCTTTTGCTGTACTCATCAGCACGGTAACTCTGCTGATCTACTGCATTTAAACTCATTGCAATGCCCAATTTTCCAATCCTTTGTTGGTGATATACTGAAATTCCTTTCGCTATTTGTGGTCTATCCCATGGATTTAATCTTTCAGGTCTTCCTTCTCCAAAGAGGTTTGCAAAAAGCGAAACTTCGGTGTATGTTTTATCAATATTTCTGGTATTGAAACTAATTACGCCTCCATGTGTGCCTGATCCATTTTGCACCTTACTTGCGGTTCTATCAACCTGTGTGCTAGCCATCGCCTCTAAAGGAAGAAACGCCCATTTTATACCACCAATATCTGGCAATAATAATGGCATTCCATCTACCAACATCATGGTTCTAGATGCAGAATTGAGCGAGAAACCTGAACCGCCTCTTATATTTACTTGGCCACCCAAAACAGAAACACCAGACATTCTGTCGAGTGCATCGTCTAAAGTAACGGAGTTATTACGTTGAATCATATCAACGCTCATTTGATCCGTATTTAAGATGGGCGACTGTGCTTTTGGAAGACTAAGAATTACAACCTCACCCATTTTCTCACTTTTTATTTTTAGGTTGATGTTTAGGGTTACCTGCTCCTTGGCCTGAACACTAACCTTCTGTGAAAAAGCTGCATATCCTACAAAACTTACTCGAATTTCGTAATCGCCCTCTTGAACCTTGGGAAAACTGAATTGACCATTTTTGTCGGTAATTACTCCGAATCCATTGCCAATCATCACGTTAGCACCATAAATAGGTTTTTGAGTATCAGCATCTCGAACGGTTCCAAGAATTGAAGTTTGAGCAATAGCATAAGAAATCGTAAGTAAACAACAAGAAAATAAAAGTAGAATTTGCTTCATAGCACCAAAATAGAGAAAAAAATAAAATAGCCGTTAACAATATGATAATTGAGGAGAAAAATGCGCAGAATTTAGCAGATAATGAGATTTTAGCACTTATGGTTTTGAGTAAAGTTCCTGGCGTTGGAGGCACACTTGCCAGACAACTTATTGCTTATTGTGGAAGTGCAGTTGAAGTGCTTAAAGCTTCTAAATCTAAGCTTTTGAAAATACCCGGGATTGGTGAAAAAACAATTTCAGCAATTGCATCCAACCAGTCGTTTGAAGCCGCACAAAAACAATTTCGGTTTGCTGAAAAAAGTGGAATAAAAATCATTTCTTATCTGCACCCTGATTACCCATTCCGTTTGAAAGAAACTGATGCCGCTCCCTTGTTTTTATATTATCGAGGAACGGCTAACCTAAATCAAAATCGAGTAATTGGGGTTGTTGGTACAAGAAGTGCAACCGCTTATGGCCACGAGTTGTGTGATAAACTTACTGCTGTAATGGCGCCTTATCGTCCGCTTTTGGTTAGTGGATTGGCGTATGGAATCGACATCCATGCGCATAAAGGAGCTTTGAAATATGGTTATGAAACCGTGGGCGTTTTAGGGCATGGATTGGATAGAATTTATCCAAGTCAGCACAAGAGTGTGGCCATAAAGATGATGGAACAAGGTGGAATATTGACAGAATTTCCAACGGAAACCTTGCCAGACCGCAATAACTTTCCTGCTCGAAATCGGATTATTGCAGGATTAATTGATGCCCTAATTGTGGTAGAAGCTGCCGAAGATGGTGGAGCATTAATTACTGCACATTTAGCTAACGATTACAATCGAGATGTTTATGCTTTCCCAGGAAGAATAAGTGATCTCTATTCTGCGGGCTGCAATAAATTGATTAGAGACAATCGAGCAAGTATTTTATTTAATGTGGAAGAATTGCCGGATAGGCTCGGATGGAACGAGATAATCAACCCAAGAACTGCACCTAAATTGTTTATGGATTTAAGCGATGATGATGCATTGGTTGTGGAGAATTTATCAGTTAATGAACCTATTCACATAGATTTATTGGCGTTTCGAACAAAATTCTCAAGTGCAAAGCTTGCAAGTATTTTATTGAATCTAGAATTTGGAGGGGTTGTAAGAGCATTGCCAGGGAAGTGTTATAAGTTGGTGTAGGTTAAGAAAGTCTCAAACAAGAGAAAAATCAAACTGGCTCAGAATTATGAATTTTAAATTGAGTGCTGAAGCAAGCGCAATATTGTAGTATCTATAGAGCTTAGTATCTAGGTAGTTTTCTATTCCAACAATGATTTCGCTTCTTTATTATTTGTATTGAGAAACTCCCTGTAGCTAAACCATAGCCTGTTAGGGTGAGCCTTCAATTAAAGGACACAGCTAATTTAGGGTTAAAAATTGCGAGACATCCTATGTGATTAGAAAAATACCAACAAAAAAAGCCACAACTATTAATTAACTGCGGCTCTTTGAATTATTCAAGAAAAACTTATCTACCTGGGCTAATATTAGCAACCAAGTATTCTCTGTTCATTCTGTGGATGTTGGTAATGGAAATACCTTTAGGACATTCTGCCTCGCAAGCACCAGTGTTGGTACAACTTCCGAAACCTTCTGCCTCCATCTGCGCAACCATGTTCAAGACTCTTTCTTTACGCTCTGGCTGACCTTGCGGCAATAAGGCGAATTGAGAAACTTTTGCTCCTACAAATAACATGGCAGATGCATTTTTACATGCAGCCACACAAGCGCCACAACCAATACATTCTGCTGCCCCAAAAGCATCGTCTGCATCTTGTTTTGGAATAGGAACTGCATTACCATCTGGTGCATTACCCGTATTTACTGAAACGTAACCACCCGCTTGCTGTATGCGATCGAAGGCAGAGCGATCTACCATTAAATCTTTAATAATCGGGAAACCTTTTGCTCTCCATGGCTCTACAACTACAGTTTCGCCATCTTTGAAAGAACGCATGTGCAATTGACAAGTCGTAGTTTTATTCATCGGACCATGGGGTTTGCCGTTAATGTACATGCTACACATGCCACAGATTCCTTCTCTACAATCGTGATCGAAAACTACAGGTTCTTTACTTTCGGTAATTAATTGCTCGTTCAGAACATCCATCATTTCTAAAAAAGAACTGTGGGTACTTACGTTAGGCAGATTGTAATTTTCAAATCTACCGGCATCTTTTTGACCGTTCTGACGCCACACCTTTAACTTAATACCAATTGACTCGCTCATTATTTGTAACTCCTTTGCGTTAATTTAACTACTTCAAAAACTAATGGTTCTTTGTGCAAAATTGGGTCTGCACCTACGCCTGTAAACTCCCATGCAGAAACGTGCGCATAATCTTCGTCGTTTCTTTTTGCTTCGCCCTCTTCGGTTGCAGACTCTTCTCTGAAGTGACCACCACACGATTCGTTTCTATTCAAGGCATCCACAATCATCAATTCTCCTAATTCGAAGAAATCTGCTACTCTTCCAGCCTTGTCTAATTCAGTATTTAAACCTTCTAAACTACCTGGAATAAAAACATTGCTGTAAAATTCTTTTCTCAAGTCTTGAATTAGGTTTCTAGCTTTGGTTAAACCCTCAGCATTTCTAGCCATACCACAGTAATCCCACATTATGGCGCCTAATTCCTTATGAAAACTTTCAACTGAGCGTTTTCCTTTTACATTCAAAAGGCTTTCGGCTTTTGCTTTTGCAGACATTTCAGCCTCAATAAAAGCAGGGTGATCAATTGAAATAGGGGAAACTCTAATTTCGTCTGCTAGGTAATCGCCAATTGTATAAGGCAATACGAAATATCCATCGGCCAAGCCTTGCATTAAGGCGGAAGCTCCTAAACGGTTTGCACCATGATCGGAGAAGTTCGCCTCGCCTATTGCATAAAGACCAGGCACGGTGGTCATCAAGTTGTAATCAACCCAGATTCCGCCCATGGTATAATGTACTGCTGGGTAAATCATCATAGGTGTTTCGTATGGATTTTCGCCAACAATCTTCTCGTACATATCGAAAAGGTTGCCGTAACGAGCTTCAATTACGTCTTTGCCCAAACGATTAATTGAATCTCTGAAATCTAAGAAAACTGCTTTACCAGTTGCATTAACACCGAAACCTGCATCGCAACGCTCTTTTGCAGCACGAGAAGCAACGTCTCTAGGAACTAGATTTCCAAAAGCAGGATATCTGCGTTCTAAGAAATAATCACGGTCTTCTTCTTTTATATCAATTGCACGTTTGGTTCTATTTCTTATTGCCTCAGAATCTTCAATTTTTGCAGGAACCCATACTCTACCATCGTTTCTTAACGACTCAGACATTAGGGTAAGCTTAGATTGATACTCGCCACTTTGTGGTAAGCAAGTTGGGTGAATTTGGGTGAAACATGGGTTTCCGAACAATGCACCTGCTTTATGTGCCTTCCAAGCTGCTGTTACATTAGAACCCATTGCGTTGGTAGACAAATAAAATACGTTACCGTAACCACCAGATGCAATTACAACTGCATGGCCAAAGAAACGCTCGTATTTTCCAGTTATTAAATTTCTAGCGATGATACCACGTGCTTTGCCATCAATCTTTACCAATTCCACCATTTCGTGGCGGTTGAACATTTTTACGGCCCCTTTTTTAATTTGTCTGTTTAAAGCGCTGTATGCACCTAGAAGCAATTGCTGACCTGTTTGACCTTTAGCATAAAAAGTTCTTGAAACCTGTACGCCACCGAAAGAACGGTTGTCTAACAAACCGCCATATTCTCTTGCAAAAGGAACGCCTTGAGCAACGCACTGATCAATAATGCTAGCGCTAACTTCAGCTAAACGGTAAACGTTTGCTTCTCTAGCACGATAATCTCCACCTTTTACCGTGTCGTAAAACAAACGGTAAGTAGAATCGCCATCGTTCTGATAATTTTTGGCGGCATTAATACCACCTTGTGCTGCAATAGAATGTGCTCTTCTTGGGCTATCCTGAAAGCAGAATGCCTTCACATTATAACCCAACTCTCCGAGACTAGCCGCTGCCGAAGCTCCCGCCAAACCTGTTCCCACAACTATTACATCTAACCGGCGTTTGTTGGCCGGACTTACAAGTCTAACTGTGGAACGATAGGTAGTCCATTTATCAGCTAGAGGTCCCGAAGGTATTTTCGAATCAAGTATCATTAAGCTCCTTGTTTTTAATTTAAATATAAGTAAATCGGAATTGTGGCAAATGCAAGTGGTATTATCACTGCAAAACCGTATCCTAGATATGCGAAAGCTGTTCCTGTTTTGTTGGTAAAAAGTCCAAGAGTCATGAATGCACTTTTAAAGCCATGCCAAAGATGGAAACTGATACCAAACATAGCAAGTGTATATATCAAAACAATGTACCATTGTTGGAAAGCGTCAATTACAATAGTGTAAAGATCTTTGTTTCCAGCAGAATCTAACCCTAGTTTGCCAAAATGCATCACATACCAAAAACCTCGCATGTGCAGAATGATGAAAATCAAAACGATGGTTCCTAAAAGTGCCATGTTTCTTGATGTCCAATGACTGCTGGTACTTGCATCAACTCTATCATACTCAACTGGGCGAGCTTTTTTGTTTTTACGAGTTAGCGCAAAACCTTTAAAAGCATGGTACAAAATGGATGCGTAGGTTAGATAAGAAAGTATTTTTACTGCAGGATTTGAGGTCATGAATTTTGCATAAGCATTAAACTGTAGTCTTCCTTCTTCACCTGCAATGAAAAGTTGTAAGTTACCGGCTAAGTGACCAACTAAGAAAAGGCAAAGGAATAAACCCGTTGCTGCCATAAAAACCTTGTTACCGATTGAAGTCTTGTAAAAGGGCATACTGATTGAACTCATGTTTTAATAAATTGAATTTGGAATCTTGCGCAAATTTATTCATTACACACCTTATTTAACAACACAAAGCCTTGCATGTTTAAGTATTTTAAACTGTTTGTACTAAATCTAAATAAAATAACAATCAAAATCTTATTTCATTATTTTTTATTTATGGGTGATTTAGATTCTATTTTAATCGCCAAACCTGTTTTCCAGAAAATAAGCACAAAAGTAACCAAAAGAAATATTTAGGATTGATGTTTTGAAAGCAATATAAAAGTAATGCACGGAGGAACATCAACCGAAAAATAAAAGATAACTTTTACAAGCTATGGTAAATTTTGAGGCAGTTAGTTCTCTTTGTTTTTTGTTGCTACTGCTAATCTAGGATTAGGCATTGTTGGCATAAGTTGTTGATGTTTAAGCTCAAACAGTTTTAGCTTTGGCTTTTCCAGCTCAATGGTTTCTATTAACTCAACTTTCATTGACGTGAGATCCTTATAATCTTTCAGGCGCTGCATTTCGGCATTAATCAATTTCGGCGGAGAAAGTTTACCGCCCGGTTTAGTGGTGAAATACATGCGTTTCGGTTTCTGATCTTCAAATTCAATCCGAATCATGCTGCTTTCAATGTTATTTAGGCCAGTGTAATTTTCCTCATCATACACATGGTAGATGGTTTCGGCATTGCTCTTCATCACCAAGGAAGAGATTTTCTTTTCTTCGAAGAAGACTGTAAGCGCTTTGCCTTTTATCTGATCTGATTTTACAGTGTCTATTGGCCTGATAATGAAACTATTGGAGTAATTTTCTAAGCGTTTAATTTCCTTGTTAGCTGTAAAAGCCTCCATGTAATCGCCAGTTATTTGGTATTCGTCGGCCCAGATTACGGGTTCGTTGTGGAATTCGAAAATTGAATCTCTTTCAAAATAAAAGAGGGTATCGCACTTTAAGGCAAAATCGCTTTGTTGAATTTTCACAGCTTCATAACAATGAATTTCATTCAATCGGCTAGAATCTTTCAAGACAACAATAGAATCTGCTTTCAAGAAAAGACTATCTCCTTCCCCAAAATTTACCAGAGTTGGATTTTTGTAGGCCCTTAATTTATCATTTTTTCGGTCGATGTAAATGAAGCCCGCCATGAGAATGGTTTTCTCTGTGGTGTCTTTTACCCAAGCATTGCCAATTGCGTAACCGAAATCAAGTTTTTGATTGTAGAAAATGGTATCGGCTAAAATATACCTTCCGCTGTCTGATTCTACTTTGGCTCTATCGTTTAAAAACGACTCCTGAGATTCGGTATTAAACCAACCAGCATTCGACCGTGCATAACCTTCTTTTCGAAAGATTTCAGTGAGACCTTGAAAATAGGCATATTTATTCTGAGAATCGTAGTTGAGGGTATCTGTAAACAGATCGAAATCTTGATTAGAAACACTTACATCCTGTTTAAAATAAAAGAATTTGGTTTCTGAATTGTAAATGCCCCGAACGCTTTTCAGAGTAGAACCCTTATCGGTTATTACGGCTCCATTATCGTAATTACCAATTTTAGTAGAGAAATTGTAGTTCAGTCGTGGGGTTTTCATCTGCATGCTACCATCTGTTAAAACCACGTTCCGCTCAACAAATGCCGATTTGGTATCACCATTATACCTCAGAAATCCTCCAGTTATAGTAACTTTTCCTGGCTGAATAATGCGTACGTTTCCAATAGCATCTAGCTTATTTTCAGTACGATAGAGGTAGGCA
>DAIRTB010000065.1:0-8869 GCA_036804105.1 Bacteroidota bacterium
TACCGTGTGGAGGTAAGCGCTCCAGTTCGTGCTGGAACTCCAGATACTTTCGATTTGAGGGCCACAAGAATTCCCACACCCGAAAATAAGTATAACATTTATCCAGTTCCTTTTGTAAATCAAGCTACTATAGATTATCAATTGGCTACTCCTGGAAATCTGCAGATTCAGGTTATCAATTTATTAGGGCAAATAATTTATCAATACGATTTAGGTTTTGTAGAGGAAGGATATTTTACCCTACCTTCGGCTGGAATGATAAATGGTCGCTATTTTGTTCGTTTCATTAACGAGGGAAATGTTAAGACCATTCCTGTTTTAAGATTCGAATAAACCAAATTTTGCGCATAACTTTAGTTTCTGATACACATGGTTTTCTCGATGAGAAGATCTTAAAATATTGTGCCGATGCCGATGAGATTTGGCATGCTGGCGATATTGGAACTGTTTCAGTAATAGATCAATTAAATGCCATTAAGCCAACACGTTTTGTCTACGGAAACATAGATGGGGCAGAAATTCGCTCATTTATTCCTGAAATACAGCATTTTGAGTTAGGTGGCCTGCGTTTTTTCATGGTGCATATTGCGGGGAAAGCCAATCTGTACCTCCCTACTTTAAGACCTATTTTGCGCAAACACAAACCCGATGTTTTTATTTGTGGGCATTCGCACATTCCAGTTGCACAACGCTGCAAAGATTTTAATGGCATGTTGCATCTAAATCCCGGAGCAGCCGGCGTTCATGGATTTCATAAAGTGCGCACCCTAATGCGTTTCCAAATTTTGGAAGGGAAAATTCAACATTTAGAATTGATAGAATTGGGGCAAAGAGGGGCGTTGGTTTGATTTTGGATGTTTGATGTTTGATGATGGATGTCAGATTTGAACCACAATCAGCTACTCATTCATTCTAGTCGTTATTGTCCCTTTTGTCCCAAAATAGGAATCTGATTTTGACCCCGCTATACCTACAAATTACTTGCATTAAAAGTATCTCCTTGACTTAGATCGCCACTTTCGTAGCCACGTTTTTGTAAGCGATCGTCGCCAACTGCGCTGGCAGCATTAAGTGCTTCTTCAATATCTCCTGGTTCTAGCGAATTATTCAATTTTTGGGTGTGGTAAGCCCAGACACCAGCATAGAAATCTGCTTGCAATTCTACTCGAACTTGGAGCTTATTGTACTCAACCTCAGAAAGTTTGCCTCTTTTAGATTGAACTTGTTCTAAGGTTCCATTTAATCTTTGTATGTGATGGCCAACTTCATGGGCAATTACATAAGCTTGCGCAAAATCTCCATGAGCACCTAATTTCTTGCCCATATCTTGAAAGAAACTTAGGTCGATGTACATTTTTTCGTCGGCAGGGCAGTAGAATGGACCTGTTGCTGCTGTTGCATTTCCACATGCGGAATTTACTGATCCAGAAAACAATACCAATTTAGGTTCTCTATATCCGTTTATCAATTTATTCCAAACATCTTCGGTATCTGCCAAAACAACCGAAGTGAAAGCTGCTAATTCTTCTTCTTCAGCGGAAGCTTGGTAATTTGGATCAACTACAGTTTCCGTATTTGCAACTCCTCTGCCAACAAATTGAGAAATGAGTTTCAATGGGTTCACCCCGCTAATCCAAGTAATTAATAGGAAAGCACCAATTAAAATTAAGCCTACTTTCGAAAATAGTAATTTAATTATTGGGCCGAGTAAGCCTGGGTTTATTCCACCGCCACCACCACCAAAACCTTGGGGTCTGCTGCCTCTTTGATCTTCTACATTGCTACTTCTGCGTCTGCCTTGCCATTTCATAATTTTGATGAGTTGATTAGTTGATATGCTGATGAGTTGATTGGTTAATATGCTGATGAGGTGATATGGTGATGAGGGAAGATTTCTTTGGGGCGGACCTATGTGTCGCCCTGGATTAATATGCAGATGTGATGAGTCACAATCATCCAGTTATTCCTTTCCGTCCTTATTGTCTCTTTTGTCCCTAAATTATTGCTTGGTTAGCACAACCTAAGGCCATTTATACCCTCTACCCAAACAAATCCAACTGAGCAGTAACCGGCTTCTTTTCTACAGGTTCTTTTTCTTTCTTTTTCAGGAGACGAGAAAGACCATATTTATTAAGAGCTTCCAGAGCAGGAATTGCTGCTTTTCCAGTTTCTGTAAGTTTATATTCTACTCTTGGCGGAATTTCAGGATAAGATTTCCTCGTAATCATACCTTCCGAAATTAAAAACTTGAGTTGTTGCGTAACCATTTTGGTGGTTAATCCTGGAACTTCGTCTTTAATTTCTCCAAAACGTTTTGGTTTTGTTTTCAACACCCAAAGTATGTGAAAGGTATATTTATTCTGAAGAATGTTTAGCGCAAGTGTTAAGCCATTTGCTTCCTCAAGGCCGATCGCTTTTTTTGCCATTATCTAGTTTTTATGCAAAGATGACAATTGTTTCTTTTCGAACGTTTCAAAATCATACAAAAAGAGACTTTTATTATTTTAAAATTGCAATCTTACCCGTTTGCGTTTTACCCGTTTTTAAATCCTTTACTGAATAAAGATACATTCCAGAAGCAATGGTTTGTTTGGTTTCGGAAAGTACATCCCAAGCATGTTCTCCAGCAGGATTTACACTTTGGTTTGCATCACCAAAATTGTCGTACCAAAGATTTTCGCTCCCGCCAAATATTTCGTCTGCATTATGGCGAATAGTTGCCACCACATCACCAGAAATAGTATAAATTCTAATTTCTGATTGAGCAGGTAAATTATAAAACATAATCTTTTTGGTTCTTTGCGTGCTTCCATCCCAAGCTGCGCCTAATCGGTATGGATTCGGATAAACTCCCACCTGACGATCTTGCTTCCTGCTTTCAATTTCATTTGCATCCGTTCCCGGAAATGCTCTGTACGTATTGGCAATGAAAGAAGATTCTAGAGAGGGTAGACCCAAAGAATCGTTTCCTCTATCGAAAGCAGTAAGTATAAACGCATATTGCCAGCCATTTAATAGGTTTTCAACTTCGTATTTGTAAGTATAGGTATTGGTATCACCTTCGAAAGTTATGGGTTGGGCAAGCTTTATTGCATCAAAACCGTTATTGAATCCTATGCTGTTATTCGGTAAATCCCACTGTCTTATTAAAGCTGCATTTTCAAGAAAATTAGATTTGAGATCGTCGCCAACTTTGGTGCGATACAAACGATATCCTTCAAAATCTTGCAGCTTGCTAATCGGATCTATTGAGTTTTCAGATTCTTTATCCCAATAAATGGTTACTTTATTAGATTCTGGCACCACCTTAATTGCAGGAGTTTTTGGCGGTTCTGGCAGAATATATCGGTCTAAAACGCCATTTCCATTTAAATCTTCTCCATCGTCTAAAATGCCATTTTCGTTCAGGTCTTCGCCAACATAAGTACGTTTAGCCCAAGAAAGGTTTTCTAGAAGTTTTACCCTTGCTGCAGGTGTATCTTTTATTCCAGGTGTGGTATTGTCTTCAATTTGTCTTGCACAAACATAGGCAACCGCAAACTTAACTGTTTCGCCAGCAGCTACTTGCACCAATGGACCAATGGTATTTAGTTGAACACGGTTACCAGGTGCATTTAAACTTGGGTCAACAAAGTTCGACCGTTGTTTCATTCTATCGTAACGAAGTAAATCGTTGGTTGGCGCCTGAACGTTATAAATCCAATAGTTTCCATTTACGGTAGGTATCGGTAAACCTTGTCCTTGAAAAGTTTGCGCATTATTGGGATGGAAATATTCATTTCTCCAGTCGATTCCTAGAATCTGAATGGCACCGTACGAATTGGTAAAACCAGGATCACCTGAAATGTCATAGGCGTATATCGCTTGCATCGAATCAACATATCCAACGCTTCCTTTACTGAAAAATGCTGCGCCACCATCGTTCGAAACATTTACATTCCTAACCACCAAATCGCTCCAAACGCCTAACCAAACCGAATCCCACGGAAGTGTTCCATTGTTGGTGATCTCATA
Source organism: Bacteroidota bacterium (assembly GCA_036804105.1). Lineage (GTDB taxonomy): Bacteria > Bacteroidota > Bacteroidia > UBA7662 > DAIRTB01 > DAIRTB01. Next base: position 4,015 of record DAIRTB010000065.1, read on the forward strand.
ATTTAAAATCACAAAGAAATCGGCAAAAGAGAAATTGTATGCGTAAGATTGAAGCTTAACTCTCGCATTTAATGGGGTAAGGTGATTTGAAATAGGCTGTGAAGTTCCAGGAACTATTGTGAATTCGTCGGTAAACTTAAATTCGAAATCTTGGTGAGAAACCGCCTGTGAACTAAAAACGGGAGAGGAGGTAAGCGATGAACGTTCTATTACCGGTGCACCGGGAAGTGGCGAAAATTCGAATCCACTTTTTCCAGTTGAATATCCGCTTGCATCGTCAATTGCGCCAGTTGAAACGGTAACTTGGCCACCTAATTGCGCACCAATCCAAATGCCAGCTTCAAACAAATGTTCAATGCCAGAATTAAGGGGATATTCCATCGATGGGGTTCCTTGAGGAGTTGATCTAACTTGCGGACGACCAACGGTTCCTGCATTGGTAATGTTTAAACCAATATTTCCGATGCTTACGGTTTTTTGCTCAAATTGAGCCTGTGCCTCAAAACATAAGGCTACAAAAAGCAGAACTATTATATTTTTAATCATATTGAAAGCACCAAAAATAAGGCTTTAACTATTAACTTGTTGTGAACTGTTCAAAAACTCATTTTTTAACCAAGCCTTTGTTTCTGGGCCTTCGTTAAAAAGTAGGTCTAAAATGCTTAAATGAGGCATAAATGGAAACTTGTACCCGAAGTGCTGGAAATACGGTTGAAAAACTATTTCTTGCTGAATATTATTTGGGGTATTTTTTTGCATTAAAGGAGTTGGAATTATTTTTTCATTTGTAAAAATAATCTCAATTTTCAATTCTAAAAGCCTAAAAATGGTTTTGTGTATTTCTAGGTTGATGTCTTTAAGTTTATTTGACTTGATTTCGAAAATGCTTTCAATTTCAGGCCAATAATGTTCGAAATAAGCTGATTTGGCATAAGAGGTTACAATTGCCCTTTGATGTTTTTTACGCCAAAGATCGTTTGCAGTGGAAAGTTCTTCAAAGGTAGATTTGGTATTTCTACCGCCAGCTAATGGAATGGTGAGGATTTCTACACCATTAGCCCCTAAAATATGCGCTCTGTTTAAGAAACTATTCTTGGCTTTTGTTTGGTTTAGAGAAATATAGATAGTTTTATTTGCAGCTAAACTTGCAAATAAGGAAACATTTGGAAAATAGTGTAACTCGCTGTATATTTTTGTATCTTGTTTTTCCATAAAGAAAAAACAAGATTAAGCTTTTTTTAAATTATTTAAGTGATATGTTGAGAATTATCGCCCTTTGTTTACTCTTTCCTTTTGCAGGAAATGCCATAGAAGCCAAGTTTAATTACAATTATTTTTGGTCGCCAGTAGATGGTAATTATCTAGAAACCGTTGTTTTTGTAAACAGCAGCACAGTAAAACCGAGCAAATTGACGAACGGAAAATTGCAAGGTCAAATTGAAATTAGCCTCATCATCTCTAAAAATGATACCATAGCAGCTTTTGAGAAAATTTTGTTGAAAGGTCAGGAATTCGACGAAAAAGCACCGCTAACCAATCATTACCTTCATTTAAAAAGATTTGTTTTAGCACCTGGTTTATACGATTTAGAATTGAGCATAAAAGATGTTGCGGATACTTCAAACAAAGTTTTCACAAGCACTACCATTGAAATCCTCAACCGAGATACTGCAATTTCCACCTCAGATTTGGTTTTTGTGGATGCCCTTACCAAATCAACTACACCAACATCGCTTACCCGTTCAGGATTTGAAGTGCAGCCAGCAGCTTCCGATTTTTATGGAATGGAAAAAGATACCCTAATTTATTTCTTCGAAGTTTATGAAGCTTCTAAGTATCTGAAAGACAGTGTGTATGTGGCAACCATTAGAATTCAAGATTTAAGTACTGGCCTTTTAGAAGAAAAGCTGATGCGTTTCTTTAAGCTTAAAACCAACAATGTAAATGTTGTGTTCGACAAAATTCCCATTAACTGGTTGGCATCTGGATCTTATGCTTTGGTTTTGGAAATTCGTGATCGGGAGAATAGATTGTTAACCACTAACAAAAGAAGTTTTACCAAATTGAATAAAGACGAATCTTTGATAACCAATAAGTTAGCATCCGTAGATTTATCCAATACCTTTGTGGATAGCATGGATTTGAACCAAACATTTTATGTTATGAGAACCATGATTCCGATTGCTAATTTTTCAGAAAGGGCCTTCATTCAAAAATATCCAAATGCCAACATTCGCGATCTAGAGTTGCAAAAGAAATTCGTATACGATTTTTGGCTGAAAAAATATCCTGAAAACCCCAAAGAAGGATGGGAGAATTACAACAAACAAGTTGATTTTGTAAATAGAGTTTACAGCAGCAAAGTTACCAAGGGTTTTGAAACCGATAGAGGACGGGTTTACCTCCAGTATGGAGAGCCAAATTCTAGGGTAATCGAAACCAATGAGCCAAGCGCTTTCCCGTATGAAATCTGGTGGTATTATCGTTTGCCAAACCAAATGAACCAAACCAATGTGCGTTTTATTTTCTTTAATCCAGATATGGTTACCAACGATTATGAGTTGCTTCACAGCGAGGCAATTGGCGAAACCAACGACCCACAATGGAAAACTAGATTATACAGTAGAACTACTCCAGTTAATAGCATTGATCAGACCGAGATTAGAAATCCTGGCCATTACGGTAGTTTTATAGAACAAAATCTTAGAAATCAGTAATGTTGGCCAGAGTACTGGGCTTTTTTACAGCAATTTTGCTCAAAATTTTAAGTAAACTACCCTTAAGCGTTTTGCACCCAATTGCCCGTTTTTGGGCTTTTGTTTTCAATAAAGTTTTGGGATACCGAAAGCGGGTAATTGAAACCAATTTCGGCTTTGCTTTCCCCAATCTTTCAAAGGAAGGGAGGGAAAAACTCCTTCGGAAATTCTACGGATATCTGCTGGATACTTTCCTAGAAACCTTAAAAATATTCAGTTTCTCTTCGCAAGATTTAAAGGAAAGAATGAAGTTTACCAATCCTGAAATACTCGAAGAAATTAAAGCCAATAAGCAGAATATTATGTATTTGGTTGGCCATCAAGGCAATTGGGAATGGAACATTATGAGTTGTGCACAAAACTTCGTGTTGCCAGCCTATTGCATTTACAAACCCTTATCGAACCAAGTTTTTGAAAAGCAAATGAACTTAGCTAGAAGCAGGTTGGGTACCCGAATGCAACCCATGAATTCGGTTTATTCAACTTTAGAAAATAACTTAGAACAACCTTTTGTCTTGATGATGGGCGCCGATCAATCGCCAATTCGGGAGAATAAAATTTACTGGGAAGATTTTTTTGGCGTGAATTCTGCTTGGTTTACTGGGCCAGAAGTTATTGCAAAAAAATTAAATATGGCCTTAGTTTTTGGCGAAATCATTCGGGTGAAGCGGGGCTATTACGAAATTACCCTTCGAGTTTTGAATACAGAGCCCAACGAATTATCGGAGGGAGAAATTACCAGAATGTACATCGATGCAGTTGAAGCAAACATAAAAAAGCAAGCACATACCTATCTTTGGTCGCACAAACGGTGGAAACTAACACACAATTATGCCAAATCTTAGCATCGCCACATGCATTCTAAACTGGAATGGATTAGCGCATCTTCAAACGTATTTACCAAGTGTGGTTGCCACAAACTATTCGGAGCATAAAATTTATGTGATCGATAATGCATCTACCGACCTTTCGGTAGAATGGCTGCGGGAACGTTACCCACAAATTGAAATCGTCCATTTAAAAGAAAATCTTGGTTACACAGGCGGTTATAATCAAGGTTTGAAATTTATTGATGCCGATGTTTACATCTTGCTAAACTCTGATGTTGCTGTAACTCCAAATTGGTTAGAACCTATTTCGGAGCATTTTATAAGACACCCCAAAGTTGCGGCCATTCAACCCAAAATTTTAGCCGATACAAATAAATTTAGCTTCGAGTATGCAGGTGCTGCTGGCGGATTTATAGACGCCCTGGGTTATCCTTTTTGCAGAGGTAGAATTTTCGATTTTTTGGAAAAAGATGATGGACAATACAATGAGGGTTCTGAAATTTTTTGGGCATCTGGCGCATGTTTGGCCATTAGAGCAAAAGCATATAGAGAAATCGGTGGTTTCGATGAGCGATTTTTCGCACATATGGAAGAGATTGATCTCTGTTGGCGCTTGCAGCAGTTGGATTACAGCATTTACTATGAGCCAAAATCGGTAGTGTATCACTTGGGAGGCGGAACTTTGGGCTACAGAAATCCAAGAAAAACCTACCTCAATTTTAGAAACTCTTTGCTTATGTTGTATAAAAATCTTCCTGAGCAGGATAGAGATTCGGTTATTGCAAAAAGGAAGCGATTAGACTATCTGGCGGCTGCCAAATTTTTGGTTGGAAGAGCTCCTAAGCACATGAAAGCTATTTTTAATGCCCACAAAGATTTCGAAATTATGAAACTCGATTACAAACAGTCGGTTTCGAATCAGAAGAAGTTGAGCGATATCCCCACTGCATTTCCGGGATTAATTCTAAACCGATACTACCTCAAAGGGAAAAAGAAATTCTCAGAATTAAAATGGTTGCCGGGACATTAATTAGGTAGCATGTAGGGGCGATCCTATGTGATCGCCCTACAAGCTAAATCATATTTAACGACAATGAAAACAGAAATTCTAACGTTTCGACGAAGCTCAACGACCGAATTTCTGTTTTCATTGTCTAATGACCATTTGTCTGAATCAAGATTCATATCTGCCAAATCACCTCAATCAGCAAATCAGCAAATCACCACATCAACTAATTACTCGCCTCTTTCCACATAATGCAACCTTCT
>DAIRTB010000066.1:0-8859 GCA_036804105.1 Bacteroidota bacterium
TGGCACAAGGTCTATCCCTAAATTAATTTGTTTCGATGCTGAATCTGGAGAAGAGTTATTTACTTGGGGTCCAAGACCACAGGTAGCCCAAGATTTATTTTTGCAGTTAAAGGCACAAGGTTTATCAAAAATTGAAGCTTCAGCACAATTGCATGCTTGGTATCCTAAAGACAAGGGAAAAGCTCTACAAACTGAGTTTGTAGAATTCATTTCAGCATCGTAATTGTTGTAAAGATTCACTTCTCAGGTCTCCTGAAATCAAAAAATTCATTTAAATTCATTTAAATCTAATCATCCATACAGGCCATAAAACAAAGATATTCAAGGTTCTATTCGTGCATTAGTGGCTATTTAAAAGAAAATTCCAAAACAATTTAAACTAATTATCCAAAAAACACGAGGCACAAAAAAAGCAGGACCCAGCGTCCTGCTTTTTTGCACTTTGAAAAATAAATTAAGACTCTTTTGTAAGTTCTCTTAAGTAATTAATAATATCCCAACCATCTGCTTCGGTTAGCGTGTAAGCTGAAATCTTTAACATTGCACCGTTACCATTTTCTAATTTCCACATAATCTGACCGTCTGATTGAGCAGGCAATTTTTCGTGTAGATTTGCTGCTTTAACTGCCATTCCAGTTGGTGTATCACCTTTACCTTGCTCACCATGGCAAGAAACGCAATACTTTGTGAAATGTGCTTTACCTTTTTCAATGGATGCTGGAGAAGAAGCGGTAGGATTTTCTTTCAATACTGCATCAGCAGGAACTGTCCAAATAACTGGTGCAACTTCTGCTGCTGGTTGTTCTGTAGATGGAGTGGTAGTAGTGGTTTCAGCAGGCTTATCTCCACCACCACAAGATGTTATTGCAATAGCACCGGTAATTACCAAAGTGCTCATTAAAAAGATTTTCTTCATTCTATTTGTATTTTTCACAAATTTATGACAATTGCCCGTACAATGTTGTTTAAAAAAAATATTTTTAAATCTGGATAAATTTATCTGAATATCCAAATAATGTGTACATTTGTAACCGAGGAGTAAATAATGCAAGCCGATTTTGTAAAAAATGTAAAAGTACCCTGCGCACATTGTGGTGCCATCTGTGGAGATACAGAGGTATTAAATAACGATGAGCACTTTTGTTGCACAGGTTGTAGTGTGGTTTACGATCTCCTTAAAGATGCAGAACTCTGCAACTATTATCAACTTGCAGATAATCCTGGAATTTCGCCTAAGTCTAACAGAAAAAATCAATTCGCTTGGCTAGATAATAATGAAGAGGTTAACAAAATGCTTTTGTTCGATTCTTCTAATTTTTCAAGGGTGCAATTCTATTTACCTCAAATGCATTGCAGTGCCTGTATCTACTTATTAGAACATTTGCACAAACTAGATCCTGCCATAAAAAACAGTACAGTAGATTTCCCAAACAGAAAAATATTAATTGGATTTAATAGACAACAATTGTCTATTAGAGGCTTGGTTGAGCTATTAGCAAGTATTGGTTATGAACCAGTGCTTAATTTTGATAGTTTAAAAACGGATAAAAAGGTAAAAAAATCTGATATTGTCTATAAGATTGCCGTTGCTGGATTTGTATTCGGCAATGCCATGTTATTGGCTCTACCAGATTATTTCGCCATTGGTAAAATTGATGAGGTTTATATTCAAAACACCATTAAGGTACTTAATATTATTCTAGCACTTCCCATTGTATTTTATGCCGCAACAGATTATTATAAATCGGCTTATTTCGGCATTAAACAAGGCAAAGCAAATATTGACATACCTATTGCAATTGGGGTTTGGGTAATTTTCTTCCGAAGCTATTACGAGATTTTATCTGGAAATGGACAAGGGTACGTAGATTCTTTAGCCGGATTACTTTTCTTTTTACTTATTGGGCGATATTTTCAGCAGAAAACGTACTCTCGGCTCTCTTTCGAAAGAGATTATACCGCTTTCTTTCCAATAGCTACCACCAAAATTACTACCGACGGATCTGAGGTTGCCACCACTCTAAATCACCTAGAATCGGGAGACAAAATTTTTGTAAGAAACGAAGAGCTAATTCCTGGAGACACCATGCTGGTTTCAGAAAAAGTGCTGATTGATTACAGCTTTGTAACTGGAGAATCTATTCCAATTGAAAAATTTAGGGGCGATGTGGTGTATGCTGGTGGAAAGGTAATTGGCACAGGCGCAATTCTTGAAATATTAAGAAAACCAGCACAAAGCTACTTAACACAACTTTGGAACAACGAAGCATTTACCAAACCCAAAGAAGACTTTCTTCTCACAGTTACCGATAAAATAAGTGCTGTATTTACTCCAGCACTTTTATTAATAGCTTTTGGAGGTTTTGCTTGGTGGCATTTTGTAGAAGGCAATACCTCAACTGCTTGGAATGTGCTTACTGCAGTTTTAATTGTGGCTTGCCCCTGTGCCTTGGCTTTATCAGCACCATTTACCTACGGAAACATCTCCAGAATTCTAGGTTTGCATAAGTTGTTTTTAAAGCAACCCAAAATTGCAGATTTTATGGCAAATGTAAATACCATCGTTTTCGACAAAACGGGCACATTAACTCAAAAGGGCAATTCAGAGGTAGATTTCTCACAGCTTAATTTAAGTGAAGAGGGGTTTGCATACCTCAAAACCGTGTGTAGGCAGTCAGTTCATCCACTATCTAAAAAAATATTTGCTGCCATACCAGGGAAAATTTATGGTAAAATAGATCTTTTCGACGAAGTTAAGGGCGCAGGAATTATTGGATGCGTTAACGGTATTGAAATATTGCTTGGTACAAAAGCATGGGCTGGAGGAGATTTTTCTCAGCACGTTCAGGAAAATCAGACCTTAAGCTATTTAACCATTAATGGCCAACAAAAAGGGGCAATCAGATTTAGCAATCAATACAGAGAAGGTGTAGAAACCTTATCAGCCAAACTAAAACCTGCCTATAAATTGGTAGTACTTTCTGGCGATGGCAACGGTGAGAAAAAGAAATTACAAGAGATTCTTGGGTTCGATACCACCTTATTATTCAATCATTCGCCTTTCGATAAACTTGAGTACATCAAGCAGCTTCAAGCTGCAAACGGCCATGTATTAATGATTGGTGATGGATTGAATGATGCTGGAGCCCTACAACAAGCAGAGATTGGCATTTCCATAACCGAAGATTCCAGTCATTTCACCCCTGCTAGCGATGCCATTCTTGCAGCCGAAAACTTTCATTTATTACCCAATTTGCTTGCTTTTGCAAAATCGGGCAGGAAAGTAATTGCTTTCAATTTTGTGGTTTCGCTTATTTACAATTTAGGCGGATTAGGTTTCGCATTAACTGGAAATTTAGCTCCAGTAGTATGTGCCATTTTAATGCCACTAAGTTCAATTACCATTGTTGCTTCTGCAACACTCTTTACAAACTATTACGCAAGTAAAAATAAACTCGCATGGAAATAATCGCATTATTAATGGGTATAAGCTTGGTTGTTGCAGCAGGTTTTTTGGGTGCTTTTATTTGGGCAAAACGCAAAGGCCAATTCGACGATGATTACACACCTGGAATTCGAATACTTTTCGACGATATCACAACAAACAATAAATCAGTTAAACAACCAAAAATTAAAGGAGACCAATAAATGGCACAAGAAACCATTTACTATGACAATCGCATTGTAAAGAATTTTGCAATCGCAACAATGCTTTGGGGTATTGTGGGGATGTTAGTAGGCGTGTTAATTGCAACACAATTATTTGAACCCGCAGCAAACCTAGGCAATCAGTACACCTCTTATGGAAGATTAAGACCCCTTCACACCAATGCAATAATCTTTGCATTTGTGGGCAATGCCATCTTTATGGGTGTGTATTATTCGCTTCAGCGTTTAACAAAGGCCAGAATGTGGAGCAATGTTTTAAGCCAAATCCATTTCTGGGGCTGGCAATTAATTATTGTAGCTGCTGCGCTAACTTTACCATTGGGAATAACTTCCAGTAAAGAATATGCTGAGCTAGAATGGCCAATAGACATTGCCATCGCATTAATTTGGGTGGTTTTTGGTCTCAACATGATTATGACCCTTGTAAAACGTAGGGAGAAACACATGTATGTGGCTATCTGGTTTTACATTTCTACATTCGTAACCGTAGCCGTTTTACATATTGTAAATTCATTTGCACTTCCATTAGACTTATTTAAATCTTACTCTGCTTATGCGGGTGTGCAAGATGCATTAGTACAATGGTGGTACGGCCATAATGCTGTTGCGTTTTTCCTAACCACACCTTACTTAGGTTTAATGTACTATTTCTTGCCGAAAATGGCCAATAGACCTGTTTATTCATACAGACTTTCTATTATCCACTTCTGGTCTTTAATATTCATTTACATCTGGGCAGGTCCGCACCACTTGTTGTATTCTTCTCTTCCAGATTGGGCACAATCTTTAGGTGTTGTTTTCTCCATTATGTTAATTGCGCCATCATGGGGTGGTATGCTAAACGGTCTATTAACACTTCGTGGTGTTTGGGATAAGGTAAGAGAAGACCCACGTCTTAAATTTATGGTAGTAGCTGTAACCGCTTACGGTATGGCCACTTTCGAAGGCCCAATGCATTCACTTAAAGAAGTTAACGCATTATCGCACTTTACCGACTGGATTCCTGCACACGTGCATATTGGCACCTTGGGTTGGAATGGTTTCCTTACATTTAGTATTCTGTATTACATCATTCCGAAAATATTTAAAACAGAAATGTTTTCAGTTAAGTTGATGAACCTCCACTTTTGGATTAGCACTTTAGGCATGATTTTCTGGGTAGTTCCAATGTATTGGTCGGGTATTTTACAAGGTTTAATGTGGAAACAATTCGATGAGTCTGGCGTACTTCAGTACCCTAACTTCTTAGAAACGGTTACTCAGATTATTCCCATGTACATTGCAAGAGCGGTTGGCGGAACCTTATACTTAGTAGGTGCAATCATAATGGTTTACAACGTAGTAAAAACCATGAACAAAGGTAAACTTGTTGCAAACGAAGAAGCACTTGTAACTTCTAACCTAGACCATGTACACGAAGGTAAAGAGCATTGGCACAGAGGTATTGAGCGTAGACCAGCTACACTTATTGTTTTAGCAACCATTGCCATTCTTATTGGAGGATTAGTTGAGTTCTTGCCAACTTTCCTGATCAAGTCTAATATTCCAACCATTGCAGAGGTAAAACCTTATACGCCATTAGAATTACACGGAAGAGACATCTACATTAAAGAAGGTTGCGTAGGCTGCCATTCTCAAATGGTTCGTCCATTCAGGACTGAAACAGAACGTTATGGAGAATACTCCAAAGCAGGAGAGTATGTATACGACCACCCATTCTTGTGGGGTTCTAAACGTACGGGTCCAGACCTACACAGAGTTGGTAAGAAATATCCAGATTCGTGGCATTATAAGCATATGATTAATCCAGAGTCTATGAGTTCTGGCACCATAATGCCAGCTTACCAATGGATGGAAAAACAAAATTTTCCCGTAGAGAAAACCGAAGGGATGATTAGAGTAATGCGCAAACTTGGGGTTCCTTACGAAGAAGGCTACGAAACAAAAGCTGTGCAAGATTTGAAAAATCAAGCAGATGCAATTGTTGCTGGCCTTAAAAAGGATGGTATTAATGCAGAAGCAGATAAGGAAATTATTGCGCTAATTGCCTATTTACAGCGATTGGGAACCGACATTGGAAACCGTAAAACAACTAGTCTAAACCAAAAATAATATGATTCGTGCAACCTTAGAATCGGCAGCGGGAATGGGCATTTACCCAATCATATCGCTAGCAATATTTTTCAGCTTTTTTATGGGGATGTTGGTTTGGGTAGTAATTACCCGTAAGCAACAAATCTCAGAATGGGCAAACCTTCCCTTAAACGAAGGCGAAGAAAACACAAACAATCAATCAACTAAAATTTTATAATCATGGCAAAAGTTAAAGACGAATTGTTAGACCACGATTACGATGGTATAAAAGAATTCGATAACGATCTCCCACCTTGGTGGTTGTGGTTGTTTTACATCTGTATTTTCTCTGGAGTGGTTTACATGATTCACTACCATGTGGCTTTTACAGGAGCACTTCAATTAGAAGAATACGAAAACCAAATGGCAGAAGCCGAAGTTCAGAAAGCAGCTTATAGAGAAAAGTATGGCACCGTTGCAGCACTTTTTTCGAATGATGCAAAAGTTATTTCAGAGGGTAAATCTGTTTATGAGGCTAATTGCGTTGCCTGCCATTTAGCTGATGGTGGTGGTTCAGTAGGCCCAAACTTAACAGATAAATACTGGATCCACGGGAACACTGCAGAGCAGATAGTTCATGTAATTAACAAAGGTGTTCCCGAAAAAGGTATGATTCCTTGGGAAAAAACACTCAAACCAGATCAGGTTATTGCAGTTGCAAGTTATATCAAAACACTTGAGGGTACAACCCCCGCAACTCCAAAAGAACCTCAAGGCGATTTAATCCCTTAGATTTTTAACTAACTCACTGCCAGCCGTCATACTCCTCAAAATCTTGCATTGGCTGGCAGTAGTTAGTCCTTATCACTTAAAATTATGGCAACAGCATCATCAACAGCAGAATCTTTCAGAGACCGCATTGGTACAGTAAACGAAGACGGTAAGAGGGTTTTTATCAATCCAAAAAAACCTAAGGGTCCCTTTTACAATGCACGTACTTATGTAAGTATTGTGTTGTTAGCACTGCTGTTTTCAGGACCTTTTATTACCATTAACGGACATCCGTTAATGCTATTTAATGTATTAGAACGTAAGTTCATCATCTTTGGAATGGCGTTTTGGCCACAAGATTTTAGCTTGCTTATGTTGGGTGGAATAACCTTTATTGTGTTTATTCTACTTTTCACAGTTATTTATGGAAGACTATTCTGCGGATGGATATGCCCGCAAACCATTTTTATGGAAATGGTATTCCGAAAGATTGAATATTGGATTGACGGCGATCATACTGCCCAAAGAAAACTGCGTAAAGCGCCGTGGACAGCCCAGAAACTGGGAAAAAGAACGCTGAAATTTGTAATATTTTTCGGGTTATCGTTCATAATAGCAAATACTTTTCTCGCCTATTTAATTGGCGTAAAAGAACTCAAACTGATTGTTACAGATAACCCAGCCAATCATATTGGTGGATTAACCTCTATATTAATTTTTACTTCTATTTTCTTTTTTGTATTCTGGTGGTTTAGAGAGCAGGCCTGCTTAATTGTTTGTCCCTACGGAAGATTGCAAGGTGTTATGCTCGATAAAAATTCTATAAACGTTTCCTACGATTTTGTTAGAGGCGAACAAAGAGGCAAAAACGCACGTAACAGAGACGAAAGCTTGGGAGATTGCATAGATTGTGGCGAATGCGTGGTTATTTGCCCAACGGGAATAGACATCAGAAATGGAACCCAACTTGAATGTGTTAACTGTACAGCTTGCATGGATGCATGCGACAACGTAATGGTGAAAATTAACAAGCCGAAAGGACTTATTAGATACAGTTCGTACAACCGAATAGTTGGTGCAGTAAAGAATAAATTCAATACTAGAATTGTGGCATACTCGGTGGTATTGTTTGTATTAGCTACATTTTTTACCACATTAATGGTAATTCGCCCAGATACTGAAACCAATATTTTAAGAGCAAGAGGCTTAGATTACCAAACAACAGAAGATGACAGGATTAAAAATCTGTACACCTTCAAATCGTTAAACAAAACATTCTACCCGAAAGAAATATCGTTTAAGCTAGTAGGCATAGAAGGTACCATTGAAATGGTTGGTAATGATATGATTTTAGAACCTCAAAGTTTAGCTCAAGGTGGATTGTTTGTGGTAATTCCGAAAGAAGCCATAAAAAATGCCACAGAGAAAATTTCCATCGAAGTTATTAGCGATGGCGAAGTATTAGAAACCCTAAAAGTGGGCTTTACAGGTCCTGTTCAACAATAAAATGAATTCAAATAAATACTGGCCTTGGGCCATTACCGGTGTATTTCTAGTGTTCTGCTCTTTTATAGTGATTTTTGCAATTTTTGCTAAATCATATAAAGTAGAGCTTGTAGCGCCAAATTACTACGAAAAGGAAATTAAATATCAGGAAACTATTGATCAAGAGAATCAATACATTTCTTGGAACAACAAATTTAAAATTCAACAGAATGTTGGCGAGTTAATTCTTCAGCTTGAAAATCCAATTTCAGATTTTATAATTGGCGATGTTGTGTTTTACAAACCCAACAATAAATCTTCGGATAGAACTTACCCAATTGTTTTAGATGAAGCTGGGAAAATGAGTATTTCGAAATCTGATCTTGAAAAAGGTAATGCCCAAATTGAGATCGATTTTGAATATGAGGGTAAGTTAATGCGCTACGCAACAACCATTCAGATAGATTAAGCAGCTATGGAACTGTGGACTGCTCTGATAATAGGCTTTTTCGGCAGTTTACATTGTTTGGGCATGTGTGGGCCAATTGCCTTGGCGCTTCCCATGCAGCAAACCACTCAAAGATATTGGCTCGGCCGGATACTTTATAATTTCGGACGGGCCATTACCTATACCGTTCTAGGAGCTCTCTTTGGATTATTCGGCGCTGGTTTCAATATTTCTGGTTGGCAGCAAAGTTTGAGCATTATAGCTGGGATTTTTATTCTTTTTATGGTGATTTTACCCCGCTTTTACAATGGGGGAAATGTGCAAACTGCCATCTTTAGCAAAGTAAAAAACAGGATGATGCAGTACTTCAAATCTGCTGCTTTAATGAGACAATTCACCATCGGAATCTTTAA
>DAIRTB010000067.1:0-6549 GCA_036804105.1 Bacteroidota bacterium
AATCAAAGAGACGATAGAAGTAATTCAAATCGTTTCCTTGGTAATGTTTTATTCGATTATGAGCTTCCAAGTTTCAAAAACCTACATTTATTTTTAAATCTAGGTACCGATATTTCAAGCGGCAATGGAACCATAAATGTGCCTGCTGAAGCCGCTTTTGCCTTTAACCAAGTTGATTCTTTAAGAGGTGAACAAACAATATATGAACAATCTAAAAGAAGTCAAGTTATTGAAACCTACTTCGAATACAAAAGAGACCTTAAAAAGATTAGAAGTAATTTGAACCTAGTGGGTGGTTATTCTTATCAGTATTGGAGTGAAGAAAGTCCATCTTTCCCTGGCCTAAGTGCAACTGGAGATACAATTCCAACTCGCCCTGCTGCTCCATTTCCTTTCTTTACAGACAATGCATTGATGTCGTTTTACGGAAGAAGTGTTATCACCATAAGAGAAAGATTATTGGTTACAGCAACATTAAGAGCTGACGGTTCTTCAAGATTTAGCCCAGATACTCGTTGGGGTTATTTCCCATCAGTAGCAGCTGCCTATCGTTTAGGCGAGTTAGATGCTTTTAAGAAATTCGAGAGATTATCAGCCTTAAAATTAAGAGCGGCATGGGGTATTACTGGTCAACAGGATATTGGATCAGATTATGCCTACATTCCTAATTATCAACAAGGAACCAACACTGCACAATATCAGTTTGGAAATCAGTTCTTTTTCTTCCTTCGCCCTGATGGATATGATGCCAATTTGAAATGGGAAACTACCACAAGTTATAATTTCGGGATTGATTTTGGTTTCTTAAACAATAGACTAAATGGATCTGTTGATTGGTATAAAAAAGATACAAAAGATTTATTGAGTGTAGTGCCCATTCCTGCAGGAACAAACTTCACCAATAGAATCTTAACCAATGTAGGTAATATGACTAACCAAGGGATAGAATTAAACCTAAGTTATATACTTGTTGACAACAAGAATACTACCATAGAGTTGGGAGGCAACCTTACCTTTAATAAAAATGAATTAACGAAAATCTCTTTAGTTGATGATGAGAATATTGAAGGAATTAGGGTTGGTGGAATTTCAGGTGCTGTAGGTAATACTATTCAATTACATAGACCAGGTTCTCCAATTTTCAGCTACTATACCTTCACCCAGATTTACGATGAAAATGGTAAACCAATTGAAGGTGAATACGAAGATTTAAATGGTGATAGTATTATTAACGATGAGGATTTGAGTGTTTTCGACGGAAACCCTAACCCGAATTATTTCATTGGTTTTTATGGTAATTTCAGACATAAGAAATGGAATGCTGGTTTTTCACTCCGTGCAGAACTAGGTCAATACGTTTACAATAACGTAAACTCAAATAATGGTACTTTAAGTAATATTAGCCCAAATGGCCCATATTTGAATAACATCACAACCGATTATTTCAATACAAACTTTGAAAGACCACAATATCAATCTGATTATTACTTAGAAAAAGCAGATTTCCTTCGCTTAGATAACTTGTTTGTTGGTTATAATTTTGGAGATATTTGGAAAGAAAAAGTTAACTTACGAGTTTCGCTGATTGCGCAAAACTTGTTTGTTTTTACCAAATACAGTGGTTTAGATCCAGAAGTTTTTGGCGGTATCGACAATAACTTCTACCCGAGACCACGTACATTTACATTAAATGTTAATTTAAATTTTTAATACCAAGCAAGATGAGAAAGATTAATTTACTAAAAGTGGTGCTGGTAGCGTTTGGATCAGTATTCATTTTAACCTCCTGTTTTAAAGAATTAGACAGGGCACCAAAATACGGCGAGAACGCAGAAACTGTTTATTCAGACCCTAAAAACTACATAAATGTTTTAGCAAAAGTTTATGGCGGTTTATCTATGTCTGGCAACGATGGCCCATCTGGCAGACCAGACATTAGTGGTATAGACGAAGGTTTTTCGCAATACCTACGTGTTTTGTGGAACCTACAAGAGCTTCCTACTGACGAAGCAATCTGTGCATGGGGAGACCCAGGAATTCCTGAATTAAATAGTTTCCGTTGGAATTCTTTAAGCCCTTTTGTAGTGGCAATGTATAACAGAATTTTCTACCAAATTGCATTAACCAACGAATTTATCCGCTATACAAGCGACGATTGGATGAATGAAAAAGGATTCTCTGAGCAAGATAAAAATCTAATTAAAGGATACCAAGCTGAAGCTCGTTTTATTAGAGCACTTAGTTACTACCACGCACTTGATTTATTTGGTAATGTACCTTTTGTAACAGAGGAAGATAAAACAGGAGCATTTTTACCAAGGCGAATTGAAAGGGCTGAACTTTTCAGTTACATAGAATCAGAATTGTTAGCAATTGAATCAATTCTGCCAAACAGAACCTCTCAAGATTACGCAAGAGCGTCTAGTGCAGCAGCTCAAACTTTGCTTGCCAAGCTTTACCTAAATGCTGAAATATATATTGGTCAAAACAGAGCTAACGATTGCGCTATTTTTTGCCAAAAAGTAATTGACGCCGGTTACACACTAGAACCAGAATACAAGCATTTATTTATGGGAGATAACGATAAATCTAATGAAATCATCTTCCCAATTACATTCGATGGATTAAGAACTAGAAACTACGGTGGTACTACTTATTTGGTATTTTCATCCACCGGTGGATCAATGACACCAGCAAGCAGAAATGTAAGCGGTGCTTGGTGGGGAAACAGAGCAACGAAATCCTTCTATAGTTTCTTAGAAGCAGATTCTTCTTTGGATAAAAGATATTTGTTTCACCTTCCAGGCCAAACCTTAGAAATAACCAACGTTTCAACCTTTACACAAGGTATTGGAGTAACCAAATTTACTAATGCTCGTAAAGATGGCGGCACAGCTAGCGATCCTTCTAAAGATTTTGTCGATACAGACTTCCCATTATTCCGTCTTGGAGATGTTTTATTAATGTATGCAGAAGCTACTATTAGAGGTGGTGGCAATACGGCACAAGGTGTAAATTACTTCAATCAAGTAAGGGCACGTGCATATGGAAATAATTCTAGAGACGTGGCCTCTTTAAATCTAGATTTAATTTTTGAAGAAAGAACCAAAGAAGTTTATTGGGAAGCACAAAGAAGAACTGATTTAATCCGTTTCAATAAATTTACTGACGGAAGTTACGTTTGGGCTTTTAAAGGAAATACACCTTCTGGTACTGGGGTAGCTTCTTTCTACAACCTATATCCGATTCCAACAGACGATTTAACAGCAAATCCTAATTTATCTCAAAATCCAGGTTACTAGTAATTCTTTTCATACATTTTTTTAGTAACCTTAGTGGGAGCAATTGCTCCCCTTTTTTATTGATAACAAACCCAGGAAAATCCTATAAACTCAATCTTAACTTTTTAAAATTGTATTCCATATCCTAACAGAAATTTCTTATTTTCGCTCAAAACATAAACATGAAATATTTAGCAACCATTTTCTTTTTACTAATAATGTGTAATTCGTTGTTAGCACAAACAACTGATTCAACTGAAATTGTTAGTCCCACAGATAGTACAGCACTAGATTCTTTAATTGTTTCTGAACCATACTGGAAAACCAAGGGAACATTTAATGTAAATTTTGCCAACGTTGGGCTAACCAATTGGGCAGGAGGTGGCGTAAGCAATGTTTCTTTAGGGTCAATAATCAATGCTCAAGCCGTTTATACAAAAAATAAAACCTTATGGTTAAATAGAATCGATTTTGCTTTGGGCTTTAACCGCCAGGGTGAATCAAATTTCAATTCTAAAAAAACAGACGATCTTCTAATTGCTGAATCGCAGTATGGTTATAAACTTTCAAAAGATTGGTCTGCCACAACACTTCTTAATTTAAGAACTCAATCTATTGTGGGTTACAAATATGGCCCTGATTCTATTTTTCCAGGAAATGAGTTTAGAACCAAAATTTCTAATTTTATGTCGCCTGGGTTTCTAACCTTAAACTTTGGATTTTTATACAATCCAAGAGAAGATTTCGCCATAACCCTTGCTCCCATAACCTCAAGATTTACCTTTGTGAGAGATAAAGATTTGGCTGCTGCTGGCGCTTTTGGGGTTACAAACGGCCGTTCAATTAGAAATCAGTTTGGTTTTAACCTCATGTTAAATTACAAAAGAGTAATAATGGATAATGTACAGTTCAGTACCAATTTCAATGCTTTTCAAGATTATTCAACTCTGGGAGAAATTGACATCAACTTGGAGGCATTACTTTCTTTTAAGGTAAATAAATACATTGTGGCTACTTATGGCATCCAACTCATTTACGATGAAGACATTGAGATAACCAGAGAAAATGGCACAAAAGGTCCTGATACCCAATTCCGGAATGTTTTAAATATTGGCTTCAGCTATTTATTTGGGTCTGAGCATAAGGAAAAGGCGAAATAGTTTAATTTCAATTTTACTATATTTAAACATAGTTCTTAGACCTTTTTCACTAAACCTGAGAATAAATTACACTTCCTCCATTTAAAAATGGAGGCAATTGATACATGAAATTCAAATAGAATTCAGTTGCTAAATTCCATTGATTCCTCTTCTATTTGGAGGCTTTAAGAGCTCAATAAATGCGCCAGCCCAGACTCTTCGGAGCCCCAAAGTGGGTGACATATCTGAGCGAAGGGTGAAACCCTTCGCAGATTCGCACATTCACCGAAAATACCCCCCACAAAAAAAGCCCCAAACTTTGGGGCTTTTTTTATTGAATGAGATCAAAATTAATTAGACATCATTGGAGACACCGTTGATGGTGCTGCAGGTGCAACAGGAGCTGGAATTACATTACCTTTAATGGTGATAACTTTGACTGGAGAATCAGCATTTGAGGTAACTGTAATTGTTTTTGTAAATGGACCAGGACGACCTTGTGAATTGTAAACGGCTTTAATCTCACCAGTTTTACCTTTTGCAATTGGTTCTTTTGGCCAGCTTGGCGTTGTACATCCACAAGAAGCACTAACGTTAGTTAAAATTAAAGGCTCTTTACCAGCATTGGTGAATTTGAACTCATGAGTTGCTTGGGTTCCTTCGGTAATATTACCAAAATCGTGAACCTCGGTTACAAACTTAATAGTTGGTTTGGTGGAGTTTGAATTGGTTGCTGCACTTGGGGTTTCTTCAGGCGCTTTCTTAACTGCTTGAGCAAAAGAAACACTAGAAATTATTAAGCCCATTGAAAAGAGCAAAAAGAATTTTTTCATATTGAAATGGTGTTTAAAGTTTTATTTTACGCTAAAGGTACAAATTCTATCAAAAAAAGTTCATTTTACTTTTCAATTTGGAGCCGAAAGGTAACCCCAAACTCCTGAGGATCTGTATTTGAGATAATGGTTATTGTTTTGTGAAAATAGCCCTCCTGCCTTCTGGTATCAATTTGAACTTTAATTTCGGATGTTTCGCCTGCTAGAATTGGTTTTCTTGCGAATTTTGAAACTGTGCAACCGCATGGTGTTTTTATTTCGCCAATCAAAAGCGGGCTGTTGCCCACATTTTTAATGGTGAAAGTGTGTTTTACCTTTGAATTTTTAGATACTTTACCAAGATCAATTATTTTTTGGGCTATTTCAATCTGTGGTTTATTTTGCGCAGATGAATTGAATACGGTTAATAGCAATATGAAGCAAGAAAGAATCACTTGCGATAAAGTAAAATCCCATAACCCAAAATGATTATCTTTGCGCCTGCCTAATTTTAATATCATGTCTAAAAATTCAAAAACCTTACACAACGATAACGAAATTTCTTTCGAAGAATTCCGTAAGGAAATTATTTCTGATTACAACTTGGCCTACGAAAGCAGGCAAGCCAGTTTAATTGGAAGAAAAGAAGTTTTAACTGGTAAGGCTAAATTCGGAATTTTCGGAGATGGAAAGGAAGTTGCTCAAATTGCAATGGCAAAAGCATTTAAAAAAGGTGATATCCGCTCTGGATATTACAGAGACCAAACCTTTATGTTTGCTGCAGGCATATCGAATATAAAAGAGTTTTTTGCTCAGTTATACGCACACACCGACTTGGCTCACGAACCAGCATCCGCAGGTAGACTAATGAATGGGCATTTTGGAACAAGATTTCTAGACGAAAAAGGCAACTGGAAAAATCTTACGGAAGAAAAGCATTCTACCACAGACATTTCTCCAACAGCTGGACAAATGGCAAGAGCTTTAGGTATTGCTTATGCTTCGAAATTATACAGAGATAACCAAGCAATTAGCGATAAATATCACCAATTTTCTATAAATGGAAATGAGGTTTCTTTTGTAACCATTGGCAATGCATCTGCATCTGAAGGTCATTTTTGGGAAACAGTAAATGCTGCGGGGGTGCTTCAAGTACCGTTAGCCATTTCTATTTGGGATGATGCCTACGGTATTTCAGTACCAGCAAAATATCAAACCACAAAAGAAAATCTAGGCGAATTATTAAGTGGCTTCGAAAACTCTGAAACACATGCTGGTTATGCATTGTACTCGTGTAAAGGTTGGGACTACCCTGCC
>DAIRTB010000067.1:6559-8150 GCA_036804105.1 Bacteroidota bacterium
TGTTAACATTTTAAAACATATAAAAACAGTGCGTCTTATATGCGTAGGAACACTGTAGAAATTAAAATTTTTGTTGACATCACAATCCTGCAATTTTTCATGTAACGGAAATCACCCAACCACAAGGTCACTCAACCTCTGGTTCTCACGAAAGATACAAATCTCAAGAGCGCTTAGCTTGGGAGTTGGAACACGATTGCATTAAAAAAATGAGGGAGTGGATGATTAAAGAAAATATCGCTTCTGAAGATGAGCTGAATGTACTTGAAAAGGAAGCTATTATTCGTGTAAATGAGTGGAAACGAGAAGCATATGCTGCTTTCAGAGCCGAAATAGATGGATATTTTAGTAAAGCGCTTCAATTATTAGAACCACTTGCTGCAGAAAGCAGCCATTCTAACGAAATTCAGTCTATTTATCAACAATTGAAAACCAGCATAGATCCTATAAAAAAAGATGTGATTTCGGCTTTGAGGCGGGCAATTTGGGCAACCAAAGGGGAAGAAAGTACCGCAAGAACTGCTGTTTTCAATTACAAAGAAGAATTGAATACGATTTTTGCCGATCAATACAACAGCCTCCTCAACAGCGAAAGTGAATATAAAATTGGAAATTTAGAAACGATTCCAGCTAGCTATTCAGAAAAACCCGAAATGCTTAATGGATATGAAATACTCAATAGATTTTTCGATTACACCCTAGAAACCAACGATTTAGTTTTCGCAATTGGTGAAGATGTTGGCAAAATTGGAGATGTAAACCAGGGTTTCATGAACCTACAAGCTAAATATGGTGAAATCAGAGTTACAGATACTGGCATAAGAGAAACTACCATTCTTGGCCAAGGTCTTGGTGCAGCCATGCGTGGTTTAAGACCCATTGTTGAAATCCAATACCTAGATTACCTGCTTTATGCGCTACAAACCATGAGCGACGACCTTGCAACGCTTCAATACAGAACCAAAGGCGGACAGAAATCGCCGCTTATAATTCGTACTAGAGGACATCGTTTAGAAGGAATTTGGCATTCTGGCTCTCCAATGGGTATGATTATTCATGCACTCAGGGGAATAAATATTCTAGTTCCAAGAAATATGGTGCAAGCAGTTGGTTATTACAATGCTTTATTAAAATCTGACGAGCCGGGCTTAATTGTAGAATGCTTAAACGGATACCGATTAAAAGAAGCTATTCCAGAAAATCTTAATCATTACACCTTAATTCCAGGCGAAGTTGAAATTTTGCATGAAGGAACCGACATTACCCTTGTAACCTATGGCTCTTGCTGTAGAATTGCCCAAGATGCCTGTAATATTTTAGGTCAAATGGGCATTTCTGTAGAATTAATAGATGTTCAGAGCTTAATTCCATTTGATAATAGTCACAGAATTGTAGAATCTCTAAAGAAAACCAATAGAATTTTGTTTTTGGATGAAGATGTGCCAGGCGGTGCAACCAGTTATATGATGCAACAAGTGTTAGAAGTTCAACGTGGTTACTTCCATTTAGATAGTAAGCCTTACACGCTCACTGCAAAAGCTCATAGACCTGCTTATAGTAGCGATGGTGACTATTTTTCTAAACCATCAGT
>DAIRTB010000067.1:8160-8782 GCA_036804105.1 Bacteroidota bacterium
ATACTTCACTTTAACCAAAAAAAACCATTTTTCTGAGCTAAATCCTTCCTAAAAAAAAGGAAAATTGGCTTAACCATTTTTTGCGGATAAAGGTTTTAGAACAAGTTGAATTTATTTGTTCGCTACCCTAAAAATCCGTATTTTCGAGGCTTATTTAAATTTAAAAATACATGTCGGATTCCCAATCCAAATCAAATTATTCAGCGGATAACATACAGGTTTTAGAAGGCTTAGAAGCGGTTAGAAAACGCCCAGCCATGTATATTGGTGATATCGGAAATAAAGGTCTTCACCATTTGGTTTACGAAGTTGTTGACAACTCAATTGACGAATCTCTTGCAGGATATTGTACCGATATCGATGTTATTATGCACGAAGACAATTCAGTTTCAGTAAAGGATAATGGTCGTGGTATTCCAGTAGACATGCACCCGAAAGAGAAGAAATCTGCTCTAGAAGTTGTAATGACCGTTCTACACGCAGGTGGTAAATTCGACAAAGATACCTACAAAGTATCTGGTGGTTTGCATGGTGTTGGTGTATCTTGTGTTAATGCCTTATCAATAGATTTACGTGTTGAAGTTCACCGTGATGGCAAGGTTTATGAGCAAGAATATTCAAT
>DAIRTB010000068.1:0-8714 GCA_036804105.1 Bacteroidota bacterium
ATCGTTCGATTCTGCCACCATCACTAAAACCAAAGGCGTTTTCAACACGCACAGTACTTTTTACGATGAGCAAACCAAATTCTGGTATCAAGCGCAATTACTAAATGGTCAACTTTGGTTTAGGGAGTTTAGACTCGCACCCAATGGCGACACGCTCCACAACCGAAACGAGCAAGCAGCATATGTGGTTGGATCTGGCCAACATACCAATTCCCACTTGTTGAATATTAACGGGTATTTGTACCAAATTCCCATGACTTTCTATACCCAAGACAAGAAGTGGGATTTGCCTCCAGGCTTCGACGATAACAATACTCGTTTCGCCAGAACCATTGAAACGGAGTGTATTACTTGCCACAACGCCTACCCGAAACAAATTCTAGGTTCAGAGCATAAGTTTGCTTCAATTCCCAAAGGGATAGATTGTGAGCGCTGCCACGGCCCAGGCAGTTTGCACGTGCGGAGCATTACAGCCGGCAATTTGGTAGATACTTCTAAAAACATAGATTTTACCATCGTAAATCCTAAAAAACTTAGTTGGGATTTGCAGATAAGTCTTTGTCAGCGTTGCCATTTACAAGGCAATACAGTTTTGAAGGAAGGAAAAACTTTTTACGATTTCAAGCCCGGCATGCAATTGAGCGATGTGATGAGTGTTTTCTTACCTCGTTACGATCACGATCATGGAGAATTCATCATGGCATCTCATGCAGATAGAATGATGCTTTCTGATTGTTTTAGTAAAATTCCAGGGAAGCTAACTTGTATCACGTGTCATAATCCACACAATAGTGTAAAAACGCTGGATGCGAATTACTTCAACAACAAGTGCATCGATTGCCATAAAACCACCGATAAAACCGTTTGTACAGCTCCAGCCGTAGCCATATCCGCCAAAAATAACGATTGCGTTTCTTGCCATATGCCCAAAAGCGGAACATCCGATATTCCGCATGTAAGCATTACAGATCATTACATCCGCAGTCCAGATACCAATAAAAAGCCGGCAGGGCCCAAAAAATTCATTGGGATTGCATCCATTAATGAGCTAAATCCAGCGCCATTAACCAAAGCTTTAGCATGGTTGCAGTATTATGAGCGCTTCGAGCCAACTCGATCACATTTAGATTCCGCTTTGAAGTATATTAAGCTAGCGGGTGCTTCGGCCAACCAAACAGAGGGTTTAAAAATTTACGTCCATTATTTTTATTTAATGGGTGATGTAAATGCGCTTTTACAGTTTGTGGAGCAGAATAATAAAATTCAGTCGCTGCAACACGCTTGGACCCAATACCGAATTGGCGAAGCCTATACTCAAGTAAATCAGTTGCAAAAAGCGAAGCAGCATCTGGGTACGGCCGTTAGCTTAATGCCGTATCAACTCGATTTCAGAGAGAAATACGCAGGAGTTTTAATCGACCTCAATTTATTAGCGGATGCAGAAAAAGAACTTCTTTTTGTGGTGAAAGAAAATCCACTAATTCCCATCGCTTACACCAATTTGGCCTACATCAACATGCTCAAAGGAAATCTTCCAGACGCCATGATTCAAGTAGATAGAGCTCTGATGCTCAATCCAGACAGCGAAATGGCCATGCTCAACAAAGCCGGAATTCTAGGGATGAGCGGTAAACTCCCAGAATCTAAAAAGCAATTGCAATCACTTCTACAAAAGTATCCGAACAATGCCCAAGCAAAAGCTGCGTTGAGAGAACTGAACGGCGGTTGATTTTTTTGATGTGCTGATGAGATGATATGCTGATGTGATGAATAAGTAGGGATGATAGTTATGATGATATACTTGAGAGATGCTATCCTCTCAGTCCTTAGTGTCCTTATAGTCTCTAAATTGCTTTGAATACGATTTTTAGGATTTAAAGAAAAACAGGATTGTGGGTCTAGAATTATGGACCCGCCGAATAGAAAAGAAGTTCTTACGTTTCGACGAGCTCAACGACCACGTTTCTGTTCCAATGGGCTCTGAAACCAAAAGAGATAAATCTAATCCGTGAGAATTCGTGGAAATCCGTGCGCTTAAAAGAAAAAATGAGCGAAGCTCATTAACGAAAATCCAAAAAATCTATGCGATAAAAAAGCGCAGCTTGAAAGTTCAAATCCGTGCGCTAAGAAAAAGTAAATCAAAGCCAATCCTTGAAAATTCTTGAAAAAACAAAAGCCCCAAATTAATTTGAGGCTTTCTGTGGAGATAGTCGGAATCGAACCAACGACACAAGGATTTTCAGTCCTTTGCTCTACCGACTGAGCTATATCTCCGTTCAATCGGTTAAATGTGGGTGCAAATGTAGCACAACATTTCAGTTTTCACAAAATTATTTCAGTAAAATTTAAATTAACATCCTAATCTTACTGAAAAATAGCCAGTTGAAATTCTATTTCAATTCGAATGCAACTGATTTTAAAATAAATTATTATCTTTGCGGCTGAATGTGGGGACCAAAAGTCCCCTCTTTTGTTCAGAAAGTAAAATTAAAGGATGGATTTAAAAGAATTGATTACCACTTTAGTGGAAGAAAAAACCAAAGGAACACCCTATTTTATGGTGGGATTAAAGGTTTCTTCAACCGGAAAAGAGATCTCAGTTTTTTTAGATGCAGACATGCCATTAGACATAGATTACTGCGCAGAAATGAGCAGGTATCTTGGCGAACATTTAGATTCAGTTGAGGGAACAGCCGAGAATTACTCGTTAATTGTTTCTTCACCTGGAGCGGAGCAAGCTTTAAGAAATCCCCGTCAGTATGCAAAACATGTTGGCAGAGAGCTTAAAGTTAATTTATTGGATGATGAGGAAAAGAAGGGTGAGCTTATGGAAGTTTCATCAATTGGAATAACCATCACCCAAAAAGTGAAAGAAAAAGGAAAAAAAGCGGTTGCTGTTCCAGTAACCATAGGTTTTGACGAAATAAAAGAATCGAAAGTTGTTATCTCATTTAAATAAGCTCAGATGAAAAATATCGATCTCATAGACTCGATTGCTGAGTTCAAGGAATTCAAAGGAATCGATCGTGCATCTATGATGCGTGTATTAGAAGAAGTTTTTCGCACCATGATTCGTAAAAAATACGGTTCAGACGAGAACTTTAACTTCATTATTAACCCAGAAAAAGGCGACCTGGAAATTTTCCGTGTTCGTGAAGTAGTAGACGATAATTCTGAAGACATTTGGGATTTCGACAAAATTCCTTTGGAAGAAGCTCAGAAAATCTCTGACGATTTTGAAATTGGCGAAGAAGTAACAGAAGAAGTATTTATCGAAGATTTCGGTAGAAGAGCCATTCTTTCAGCTCGCCAAACTTTGGTGCAGAAAATTTTGGAATTCGAAAAAGACAATATCTTCAAAAAGTATAAAGATAGAATTGGTGATATCATCTCTGGGGAGGTTTACCAAATCTGGAAAAAGGAAATCCTTTTGTTGGATGATGATGGTAATGAGTTGCTTTTGCCGAAAACGGAGCAAATTCCTGCCGATTTCTACAAAAAAGGAGATAATGTTAGAGCAGTTGTTGCACGTGTTGAAACCACCAATAACAATCTTAGAATTATTGTTTCAAGAACATCGCCAGCGTTTTTGGGTAAATTGTTGGAGCTTGAAGTGCCAGAAATTTTCGATGGTTTAATTACCATAAAAAACATAGTAAGAGAGCCAGGCGAAAGAGCCAAAGTAGCCGTAGAGTCTTACGACGATCGTATTGATCCTGTAGGTGCTTGCGTAGGTATGAAAGGTTCTAGAATTCATGGCATTGTTCGTGAATTGAAAAGTGAAAGCATTGACGTAATTAATTACACCAATAATCTTTCGCTATACATAACTAGAGCTTTAAGCCCAGCTAAGATTTTAAGATTAGACTTAGATGCAGAGAAAAAACGTGCAAACGTTTATCTACGTCCCGACCAAGTTTCTTTGGCCATTGGAAAAGGCGGGCACAACATTAAATTGGCAGCTAAATTAACCGGTTACGAAATTGACGTATTCCGTGAAACAGGTGAGGATGATTATGACATCGACATCGAAGAATTTGCCGACGAAATAGACGGCTGGATTATTGACGAACTGAAGGCTTTGGGCTTAGACACCGCCAAAAGCGTACTTCAAGTAGGTATGGAAGATCTTGTAAGACGTACCGAATTGGAAGAAGAAACAGTTAAAGAGATTTTCCGAATATTAAAATCAGAGTTTGAATAGTACCGGAGTAATCCGGAAAAAATAGTAATAGGCAGGTCCGTTAGCATGAGCGAAAGCAAAGGAATTAGATTGGCAAAAGTTGCCAAGGAGTTGAATATCAGTCATACCAGCATTGTTGAGCATCTCAGCAAAAAAGGGCATGAGATATCCGGAGACCCAAATGGGAAAATCTCGGATGAGCATTACCAAATTCTCCTCGGCGACTTTAACCAAGACAAAAAAATTAAAGAACAAGCAGACCAAATTACCATTGGTAGGCATTCTAAACAGGGATTGTCGCTAGACGATAATGGGCAGATTACGCCTATTACTAAACAAGTTGAAAAAGGTTCTGATGAAATTCTCATCAAAAACCTTAAAACAACGCCTTTTGTACCTGAAAAACCAACAACTTTAATTGAAGCTGCACCGCCTAAGGAGGAAAAAACTACAGCTCCAGCATCTGAATCTGGTATAAAAGTTTTAGGCAAAATTGACCTTTCAACTTTTAACAAACCAAAAAGAGATACGCCACCAGTTGTTGTAGAAGAACATAAAAAGGTTGAGCCAGCTCCAGTTACAGAAACTCCGAAAGAAGTTTCTAAACCAGTGGAGGCTGCAAAAGTTGAGGTTCTTAAATCAGAACCTGTTCAACCTGTTTCAGTTTCAGAACCTAAACTACAGGCACAACCAACCGTTGAAGTTCCTAAGCAAGAAACTCCAACTATTGAAAAACCAAAGGTTGAAAGCGCACCTATTGTTAAAGAACATAAGGTTGAAGCTCCAAAAGTTGAAACGCCTAGGGAAGAAACGCCTAAAGTTGAGATAGCAAAAGTTGAAACTCAGAAGGTTGATGTTCCTGTTAAACAGGCCCATGCACAAACCCCTCAGGTTCAAAAACCTCACCAATCTCCAAGCGCAGATAATACAAAACCAATAGTTCCAAAAGTTGAAACCCCAAAAGTTGAAACTCCTGCCAATACAGAAACACCTCCAACTCCGCCAGGATCAGGTGAGGAAGAAGGCGATGTAATTCGTGCAAAGGCAGAAAGACTTTCAGGAACAACTATACTTGGTAAAATTGATCTTACCCAATTTCAGAAAAAACCGTCTGCTCCACAAGAGTCGCAAGCTGGAAAACGTAAGCGTAAGCGCAAAGAGGGCGAAAAAGCAGCCTCATCCTCAGGTCCAGTTCCAAATACAGGTGGCCCTAGACCACAGGGCACTGGAACTCCAAGACCTGCTGGTCAAGGTGGACCAAACCAAGGTGGTGGTCAACGTCCCCAAGGTCAGGGTCAGGGTGGTGGTGCTCCAAGAACTGGACACAGCCCGAATTATAAAGGAAACAACCCAGTTGGTGGCGGTCCAAGACCAAACACAAGACCTGGTGGGCCAAACGATAGAAACAGAGCACCAATTGGTCCGAAAGCTGAACCTACAGAAAAGGATATCCAAGATCAAATAAAAGCCACACTCGCCAGATTAAGTGGTGGTACAAAAGGTGGTGCTAAAAAGGGCAGTTCATACAAAAAAGATAAAAAGACCATCGGTAGATTGAACTCAGAGGCTGAGGAAATGATGGCAGCAGGCGAGAAAGTAAAAATCCAAGCAACGGAGTTTTTAACTACTCAAGAACTTGCTCAATTAATGGATGTAACGGTTAACGAAGTTATCGGAAACATCTTTAGTCTTGGTATGATGGTGTCTATTAACCAACGTTTAGATGCAGAAACCATCGCCTTTGTGGCCGATGAGTTCGGCTTCGAAGTTGAGTTTATAAGTGCCGATGCAAACGAGCCAGAAATTGCCGAAGAGGATAATGAAGAGAACATCACAGATCGTTCGCCAATCGTTACCATTATGGGTCACGTTGATCACGGTAAAACATCGTTGCTCGATTTTATCAGAAATACAAACGTAATTGCTGGCGAAGCGGGTGGAATTACCCAGCACATTGGTGCTTACGAGGTAAAACTTGAAAATGGCAAGAAAATTACATTCTTAGATACACCTGGTCACGAAGCGTTTACGGCTATGCGTGCTCGTGGTGCAAAAGTAACTGATACAGTAGTTATTGTAATCGCTGCCGATGACAGTGTGATGCCTCAAACCAAAGAAGCAATTTCTCATGCTCAAGCGGCTGGAGTTCCATTAATCTTTGCAATCAATAAAATTGATAGACCAGGCGCAAACCCTGAAAAGATTCGTGAGCAACTTTCTGCAATGAATATCCTTGTGGAGAGCTGGGGTGGTAAATACCAGGATCAAGAAATTTCAGCAAAGCAGGGTTTAAACATAGACGCTTTATTGGAGAAAATCTTATTAGAAGCAGAAATTCTAGACTTAAAAGCAGATCCGAAAAAACGAGCTGTTGGTACCGTTATTGAAGCCGAGCTTGATAAAGGAAAAGGTATTGTTACAACCGTGTTAATTCAAAGCGGTACATTAAATATGGGTGATGATATTCTTGCTGGTCCAAATTACGGTAGAGTAAAAGCACTTTACAATGAACGTGGCATGCGTGTTAAAACCGCAGGTCCATCTCAACCGGTTCAAATCTTAGGTTTCAACGGCGCACCTCAAGCCGGCGACATATTCTATGTTACTGAAAATGAGGCAACTGCAAAAGATATTTCAATTAAACGTGCTCAGATAATTCGTGAGCAAGGTCTTAGAACTAAGAAACACATTACCTTAGACGAAATCGGTCGCAGGTTAGCAATAGGAAACTTCAAAGAGCTCAACGTAATTATCAAAGGAGATTACGATGGTTCAGTAGAAGCACTTTCAGATTCGTTGCAGAAACTCTCTACCGATCAGATTGTGGTAAATGTAATCCACAAAGGGGTTGGTCAGATTTCAGAGAGCGACGTATTATTGGCCTCGGCATCAGATGCCATTATTGTTGGTTTCCAAGTTCGTCCTTTCCCAGGTGCGAGAAAATTGGCAGAGCAAGAAGAAATCGAAATCAGAACCTACTCAATTATCTACGATGCCATCGACGAAATCAGATCGGCAATGGAAGGTATGTTAGCCCCAACTTTCGAAGAGAAAATTGTATGTAACGTACAAGTTCGTGAAGTATTCAAAATTAGCAAAGTGGGTACCATTGCAGGATGTATGGTGTTAGATGGTAAGATTACTAGAAATACTAAGATACGTGTTGTAAGAGATGGCGTTGTGGTTCACACTGGCGAAATCGACTCATTAAAACGTTTCAAAGACGATGTAAAAGAAGTACTTACCAATTATGAATGTGGTATCAGCTTAAAGAGCTTCAACGATCTACGTACCAACGACATTATTGAAGGTTTCGAAAGAATAGAAGTGAAAAGCAAGTTGTAAGAATACAAAGCATTTCAAATAAAAAACCGGGACAAATGTTCCGGTTTTTTATGTTTTATAATAATTATTATTAGTCCTTGAGCTTTCTTGATCTGTTAACAAAAAAATGGCTTCCGAATTGAAAGCCGTTTTTTCTTATAGCTAATTTTAGCTTACCTAACCAAAGTAACTGAACCTTTTTGGGTGTATAAAACGCCATCAGTTCCAAGGAAAGAGAGGGTGTACATGTAAACACCCATTGGTGCTAATTCACCATAAGTTGTACCAAGCCATCCTCTATTAGCATCGAATGAAGCAAAGACTTCTTCTCCCCAACGGTTGAAGATTCTGAACTCATAACCTTTGGTTGGGTTTATGAATATGCCCTTCGGTTTGAACTCTCTATTTAGTCCTTCAGGAACAAAAGCATTCGGGAAGAAAATTCTAGGCGACTGCGTTACACAAACTTGATTAGAATTACTTACTTCCTTAAAACCATATTGGTTTCCATCGCCTTCAACTGCTTGAATAATGTAGCAATATTCGCCCGTATTGTCAATTAGGTTTTCAACCGCATCGTCGTTTTGGGTAATGGTGTTTGCCAGAATGCTTACATCGGCATAAGGAGCAAGTATTGGGTCTGAAGGGATACTTCTTCTAACAATGTAATTATCTACATTACCATCGAAAGCTTCGTATAGATTCCATTCTAAAGAGTTAGTAAAGTTGAAGTTAGCCTTTGCTTTTAGAAGTATTGTTCTACCTATGTTGGTTTCTTCATTCGGTACACCACAAGCATCTATAGTAAGGATTTTATAGTAGTAACTTAATTCGGCAGTTTCGGCATTTGGATCATTGAAGGTGTAATCACTTAGCCCTGGGATAGGAAGAATTTCACCAATTGGGTTAAAGGTAACTCCATCTAAACTTCTAAGAACTTGATAACGCTCTACATCTGCAAGCGTATCTGTTTCTAATCGCAGCTCTACTTGTTGTGTAGTTTCATCAACAGTAGCATATCTTAAATAGTGGTATTGCGGAATAATAATTACTTCTGCAGTAATACATTCCATGTTAGAATTGGCAATCAGATTGGTATCTGTATCGTTAATTGCCCAAATGGCATAACAGTAATAATCGTCTTGAACAAGGTTAGGATCATTAAAAGTAGTGTCATCATTTGGCCCAAATGTTGCAATTGGTAAAA
>DAIRTB010000069.1:0-630 GCA_036804105.1 Bacteroidota bacterium
CGTTTGACCTCTACCAATTGGAATCATACTATCGATTGCCTTGATACCAGTTTGAAGTGGCTCGTGTACAGGTTGTCTAAAAACAACACCTGGTGCTTTACGCTCCAAAGGCATTTCGTACATTTTACCTAACATTGGGCCTTTACCGTCGATAGCAACACCTAAGGTGTTAATTACACGACCTAACATGCCTTCGCCAACTTTTACAGCCGCAACACGTCCGGTTCTTCTTACGGTGTCTCCTTCACGGATACCTTCAGAATCTCCAAACAATACTGCACCTACGTTGTCTTCTTCAAGGTTCATCACCATGCCTTCGGTACCGTTAGCAAATGTGATTAACTCTCCTGATTGAACTTTTGTAAGTCCGTAAATACGGGCAATACCGTCGCCAACTTGCAAAACGGTGCCAACTTCTTCAAGCTCAGCTGCAGTGCTAAAGCCTGCAAGTTGCTGTCTCAATATGGCCGATATTTCATCGGGTTTTACCTGTGCCATTTATATTAATTTTCTAATGATCAATTGTGTGATAATAATTCTTCTCTTAAATCTGAAAGCTTTCTAGACATGGAAGCATCCCACTGAATATCGTCTACTTTCAAAACAAAACCAGCTATTAAATCTGGATTA
>DAIRTB010000069.1:640-8675 GCA_036804105.1 Bacteroidota bacterium
CGCTCAAGTTGAACTGTTTTTCCAGTTTCTTTCGCAACAACTGCCTGAAACTCTTTTGCAAGAGCATCTGCAATTGGGTCTGCTGTAACTAATTTAGCAACTAAAATATTTTGGTTGATGTTGTAAAGCTTTTCAAATTCATGCGCTATTTCTAGCGTAATGCTTGCTCTACTCTTCTTGATAATTAAATCGAAAAACAACAGGCTTAATTTAGAAAACTTGCCTTCGAAAACCTCATTTAAAATATTTGTTTTCTTATCTGGTCTAATAACCGGACTTTTTAAAACTGCCGCAAACTCCTTGTGCTCACGTGTAGTTTTAAGTAGAAGTTTTACATCGTCGTTAACAGCTTGCAATTGATTTAAAGAAATGGCCTCGTTAAAAAGTGCCGTGGCATATCTATTTGCAATTTTGTGTGCCGACATCTTAGTTCAATTTAATTTCGCTTAACTCTTTACGAACCAATTCTTCTTGAACTGATTTGTCTGCAAAACGCTGACCAATTAATTTCTCTGCAATATCAATCGAAAGTGTTGCAACCGTTTCTTTGATTTCTGCTACTGCCGATTTTCTTTCTGCATCTATAACCTCTTTTGCATTGGAAATCATACGTTGAGCTTCTTCGTCAGCTTTCTTTCTTGCTGTTTCAATTAACAACTCACCTTGCGCTCTAGATTGAGACAACATAGCATCACGCTCTTCACGAGCTTTTTGCAATAATGTTTCGTTTTGAGAAGTAAGGTTTGCCATTTCAGCTTTCGCTAATTCAGCAGATTGTAAAGCGTCTTCTATCGATTTTTCACGCTCTTTTACCGCCGATAAAATTGGCTTCCAAGCAAATTTGCTTAGTAAAAAGAGAACGATTAAAAAAATTAAGGTTTGCCAAAATATAAGGCCTATCCCGGGGGTTACTAAATCCATAATTCTAATTTTTTAGATTGATGAAAAAATGTTCCCGGATCAACCATCCGGGAATTTTTGCAAATTTAAGAAGCAGTAGCTATCAAAAGACAAATTACTGCACCAAAAAGGGCAACACCCTCGATGAAGGCAGAAGCAATTAACATCGCAGTTTGGATTTTACCAGAAGCTTCAGGTTGACGAGCAATGGCTTCCATTGCGCTATCACCGATTTTTCCGATGCCCATACCTGCACCAATTGCAACTAAACCAGCACCTAGACCGGCACCCATTAAAGCTAGGCCTTCAGCGGCCGCTAATAAAAAATTAAGCATAAATATGAAATTGAGGTTTGTTATAAATTTTTAGTGATGTGCTTCTTCGTGGTGGTGATCTTCTACCGCTGTACCAATGTACATGGCAGATAACATGGTGAAAATATACGCTTGCAATAAGGCAACAAACAATTCTAGCGCATACATAAAGAGCGAGAATGCAATGCTTATTGGGCTCATGGCAACACTTTTAAAGATAAAAATGATGCTTATTAAACTCAAGATAATAATGTGGCCTGCTGAAATGTTTGCAAACAAACGAATCATTAAAGAGAATGGCTTGGTAAATAAACCAATAATCTCTACTGGCACTATAATAATGTAAAGCGGTACTGGAACTCCTGGAGGTGCAAAAATGTGACCCCAATATGCTTTGTTTCCGCTAAAATTGGTAACAAGGAATGTTAGCATAGCTAAAACCAAGGTTACAGCTATGTTTCCAGTAACGTTTGCTGCTGCTGGCAATAAACCCAACAAGTTGTTGAATAAGATAAAGAAGAATAAAGTAAGCAAATAAGGCAAGAACCTGTGCGCTTTATGACCAATAAACTGATGAGCGATATCATCTCTAACAAACATGATAATCGGCTCGAAGAAAGATTGAACCCCTCTTGGTGCAGTATCAACACCTCTTGTTTTGTATGATTTCGCAATCGACAAGAATACGATCAACATTAAAGAAACTGCTATCAACATAGAAGTTACATTCTTAGTGATCGAGAAATCCATCGCCTTTACCATTCCATGGTGAGCATCAGCATGATCATCTGAGGCTACTGAAGCAATTGAACCTTCAGCTAATTCTTCTGTTTCGTGTGTTGAATGAGCTGAGTGATCATTGTTAGGATTGTAATAGAACTTACCGTGATCGTAAACATATCTGCCGTAACGCTTTTCGCCATTTACATCCTCAAATTTCCCAAAAGAAAAAATCTCCAAACCTTGGTCTGCAGTGTAAAGAATTACGGGTAAAGGAATGGCAACTCCATGGGCAAATTCCCACTCGTGTGCGTCTGAAATGTGGTGTTTAATTGTTGCGCCCACATCATATTTCTCTCCTTCTTCGCCTGAACTGGCTGAAATCTGACTGATGCTTGAAAAAAATGCAAGAGCTAGTGAGAATGAAAAAACGGTTAACTTGCTGATTTTGTAGTTCTTAAACATGTTCGAAAAGTACATTTTAGGTACTGTCAATTCGGCTGCAAGGTAGTTAATAATCCTCGAACTACAAAGACTGTGAACAATAAATAAAAAGAATAAAAAGTTAAGGCAAATTCTACGTCTCCACGTGCTTTGGTAAATATGAAAACCGCTACAAAAATTAAGCTGAATATTAAATGTGCGCCCATAGCCGCCATTATTACATAGACCTTAGATTCTACCATTCCTTTAATGCTTCTTGTAGCAATATAATAGGTTAGAATGGTTAGCCCAACAAAGAAGATATAAATCTGCCAAACGTATTTATGCAGAATTAAGGTTTTAGTTGCAGGAAGCAACCAAGTGAGCAGCGCCATAATTGCACAGAAAATTATGAGCTGCTTAAAAAATTTGTTCATTTCTTATCTTCGGATGTTAATTTTCTAATCAATTGGTAGAGGCTACCAAAAATTCCTGAAAGCGTGAAAAGCAACATTAACCAAGGTTTTGTATCGAATCTTTTGTCTAAATAAATTCCAGCGTAAGTAAACACCAATATAACAGCTATCATCTGAAAGCCAGCAGAAGTATATTTCAGATAGCTTTGAACAGAAGACTTCTTATCGTTTGGCTTCTTGGAGTTGTTTTGTTCTTGGAGATTCATTTAGTTCTAGGGTCTTTACACTCATTACACATTTCCCCGAGAATATGGCTCCAGGCTCAACTACAAGTTTTTGGGTGGTTAAATCGCCTAAAACCTTTCCAGTAGCTTTAATTTGGGTTATTTCAGAAATTAAGAGACTTCCATTAATTGTTCCTGCAATTTCTGCATTACTTGCAGTAATGGTTCCATCTAAAATGGCATTTTCTCCCAACACTACCCTACCTTTAGATAGGATGTTGCCAACAACTTTACCATCTATGCGCACATCGTTTTCAGAATTAACATCTCCTAAAATGGTTGTTCCCGTTGCTATTAAAGTTACAGATTGTACCAATTGAAGGTTTTTGCTATTTTCCAGTTTTCTATTTCCGAACATCGTACTTAAAATTTTATCTAAAATTAATAAACTCTTGCGGATTTAATGGGCTTCCATTTAACCAAAGTTCAAAGTAAAGGTTTTTCTTCATAAAATTGTCAACTTCTGTTCCACCAGTTTGGGCAATTGCTTCACCAGCTCGCACATTTGATCCAGCTTTTTTGTAAAACTTCCCACAATTCTTGTAAACCGAAATTAACCCATCTTTGTGTTGCAAAACCAGCACA
Source organism: Bacteroidota bacterium (assembly GCA_036804105.1). GTDB lineage: Bacteria > Bacteroidota > Bacteroidia > UBA7662 > DAIRTB01 > DAIRTB01. The sequence continues at coordinate 4,283 of DAIRTB010000069.1, forward strand.
TTTCCACTTTCCAGCGTAAAACCAGAAAAAAGCAGTACACCATCTAAAGCAGAGAAGACATCTTCTGTTTTGCTAGAGGTTATGCCCACACCAAACTGTTTGCGTTCTCTGCTGTATTTGTCAACTATAGTTCCAGAAACGGGTACAAAGAATTTGTACTTTTCAAATTTATTTTTTTCTTTTTGGGTAATGTTTGAACTGCTATTCAATTGGTCGATGCCCAACATGGCCTTTAGGTTGCTATCAGAGGTTTCGTTTTCGGCTTTTAGAAAATCTTTATCAACCGCTTTTTTACTTAAAGTTGAATCTTCAGGTTTGCTTAAGTTAAGCGGCTTACCATCAATTACGCTGTTGAGATTATGTATGTAGATCTCGTTGGCATTAGCAACTTTTTCTAGGCTATCTACCTTGGTTACCAAATACCGAACATACTTTTTAGAATCTAGATCTGCATAGCCAGGAATATATTCTCTTATTGAAGTGAAAGCAATGAGCACAATGGTAAGCACTATTAATGCAAGCGAGGTTAAGCTGAGTACTACAAAAACACCCAACCTATTTAGTTTGAACGATGCTTTTTCTTCGAAACTTAAATCATCTAAAATAACAAAGCGATATTTGTATTTAAGTTTGTTAAAAATCTGTTTTCGGGAAATCGCCATACCGGTGCAAAATAAACACTTAAAATGATTAATGCTAAACCCGTTTATTTAAAATAAATTTGCGGATTGAAAGTTTATAAACTTAAAACAACACCAGAAGTGCGTATTCTTAATTCTAAACTGCTTTTAATTTTAATTGTTTGCCCGCTTTTTCTGTTCATATCGTGCAGCAAGGAACTAACTTTTAAACAAATATATCACAACACAACCGCCAGATTTAATGGTTATTACAATGCAGGATTAAAGTTAGATGAAACCATCTTTAACCTAGAGTACCAACAAAAAGATAATTACGAAACCATATTACCCGTGTTTAAATACGGAAACCCGGGTTCTGGAAAATCTAATTCTGGTGTTTTAGACGAGGTAATAAAAAAATGCTCTTACGTAATTTCTGAACACCCGAGCAGCAAATGGATTGACGACTGTTTTATGCTCATTGGCAAAGCGTATCTTTATAAGGAAGAATATTTCGAAGCAATCGAAACTTTTCAATACGTGTACACAAAGTATAAAAAGACCCCAATTGCAAATGAGGCGCTACTTTGGTTAGCAAGGAGCTACATCCTCAGTAAACAATATTCTAAAGCGCAAGCTGCTATAGATCAAGCAATTAACGATAAAAAATTTCCGAAAGAATTAGAGGGCGAGCTAAATGCCATTTATGCGCAAAATCTAATTTTAAGCAAAACTTACAACATTGCAGCCGATAAAATGGTAAATGCGGTAAATCGAACTAAAAACAAGCAAACAAAAAATAGATACAATTTTATTTTAGGGCAGCTTAATTCAGAATTAAATAGAAAAAAAGCAGCCAACGGAAACTTCTATGCCGTATTAGATGGAAATCCACCATACGAAATGGCCTTCCAAGCTAAAATTCAATTGGCAAAACTGTTCGATGGAAAAGGTGGTTCGGGTGAAGCAATCAAAAAAGAAATTAGGAAAATGTTGAAAGACGATAAGAACAATACTTATCAGGATCAGCTTTATTATGAATTGGGTATGATTGCCATGAAAGAAAAAAAGGTTGCGGAGGCAAAAGACCTTTTTGTACTGTCTACCCAAAAATCAATTTCAAACAACAACCAAAAAGGCCTAAGCTTTTTAGAATTAGGCAATATATACTATGGGCAACCAAATTTCCCAGTTGCAAAAGTTTATTACGATAGTACGGTTATCTTCCTTAAAAAAGATCACCCCCAGTATAATAAGGTTATGAACCTGAAGCAATCGCTAGATGATATTGTTAAGTACACCACCATAATCTACGAAGAAGATAGTTTGTACAAATTAGCCAGTTTATCAGAAAGAGATTTAAATAAAATAATTGACAAGAAGTTAGAGGAAGAAAGGCTTGCTAAGCAAAAAGAGCAAGATCAAAAAAATCAAGCGGCTCAAGCCATCAACTTCTTCGATCAGCAAAATCCGAACAATCGCCAGGGTCAACCAACACAAAGCCAAGGCGGAACCTGGTATTTTTACAATCCAGGCCAGTTGGGTGCAGGATTATCTGAATTCCAAACTCGATGGGGCACTAGATTGCTAGAAGACAACTGGAGAAGAAAAAACAAAGATGCAATTGCTTTAGAAAATACTACTGATGGAACAGCTGAAATAGATTCTGCTGAGCTGAAAGATCCTAGATTAGCCTACAAAAAACGTGTTCCGCTTACCCAGGGTGCAAAAGACACTTCTATCTTAAAACAAACGGATGCTTACGTGAAATTGGCCGAAGTTTACACAGATAAAATGTCTGAATATAAGGAATCTATTCGCCTTTTAAAGGAATTATTGAAGAAATTTCCTGAAAACAAATACGAAGAAGATGCACTTTATAAACTGGTTGTTTTGAGTGATATTACTGGAAACGATGCTGATAAAAAGCTGTATACGGATGTATTGAAAAGTAAATTTCCGAATTCTAAGTACAACAAAATTATTGATGGAAAACCTACTGAGGCAGCACAAAAGGAAGTAAATCTAGCAGAAGCTTTTTACGAAGACAGTTACGATCGCTTTAAAGCAGGAAAAATTATTGAAATAAGAGAACGAACCCCTGTTTTCGAAAGTCAATTCCCCAATAACGAATTTGCTGGACGACACCGATATCTGTATGCGATTACCTTCTTAAATGAATTGGATACTACTAAAACTATTGGCGAGCTAAATAGAATTCTAAAAGAATTTAAAAATGATGTAGTTACTCCATTGGTTCAACAACAAATTGCTAGATTAAGTAATCCTGGCGGATTGTTAGATTCTGCTTCTATTAAAGCTGCCTTAGAACCAAAATCTCCATTCAATTACAATCCAGAGATAATCCATTACGCAGCTTACTTTATTCCCGATGCAAAAGAGGAGGCAAGAGTTACAAGGGAAATCTCAAACTTTAATACGAAGAACTTTAGCTTAATTAATTTAGAAACCACAAAATATCTTTTTGGCGAAAAAGGCTCCGTAATTTTGGTAAAAGAGTTTAGTAATGCAGATAAGGGAAAGAATTACCTTTCAACTTTAAATTTTAATGAAGATTTAAAAAAGAAATTACCGCCAGATACCAAAGTAGTACTGATTACGCAGAAAAATTTCGTAGAATTGAGCAAGAAACCCGACCTTAATGTTTATGTTGATTTCTTCGATAAGAACTACCAATCTCAATAAAAAATGACAAGAAAATTTGTAAAATGGCTATGGATTTCGGCTCTTGGCTTAGTAACTTTTGTAATCCTAAGCTTTTTAGCGGTTGCAACTTTTTCGGAAATGCCTAGTTTCGAAGATTTAGAAAACCCAAAAAATGCATTAGCAACTGAAGTTTATGGTAGCGACGGCGCACTTTTAGGTAAATACTTCATTCAAAATAGATCTTACACCAAATACGAAGAGCTAAGTCCAGACTTAGTAAATGCACTTATTTCTACCGAAGATAAGCGTTTCCACAAACATTCGGGAATTGATCTTTATGGTACAACAGCATCCTTTTATTATCTTTTAATCGGCAAAAAAAGAGGGGCGAGTACCATAACCCAACAGCTAGCGTTGAACCTTTTTTCTTCCAGATCTAGAAATATTTTCATAAGAATAAAGCAAAAAATGCAAGAGTGGATTATTGCCATTCAACTGGAACGCCAATACACAAAAGAAGAAATTGTAGCCATGTATTTCAATACAGTAGAATTTGGCTACAACGCATATGGTATAAAATCTGCTGCTAGATCTTACTTCAACACCACAACTGATTCATTGAAAACAGAAGAAGCTGCTATGTTAGTTGGCTTATTAAAAGGCACTTATCTTTATTCACCCTTAAAAGAAAAAAATAGGGAGAGAGCAACCAATAGAAGAAATACAGTGCTCGAACTTATGGCAAGAAACAATGCCATAACAGAAGAAAAGGCAGATTCACTTAAAAAACTTCCTATAAAATTAGACCTAAAACCACAGGAACACAGCATTGGCTTGGCCACTTATTTTAGAGAACATTTACGCCTTGAATTAAATAAATGGAGTGCCAGCCCAGAAAATAGAAAGCCTGATGGTAGCCAATATAATTTGTACAAGGATGGCCTAAAAGTTTACACAACCATAGATACCCGCATGCAACTTCATGCCGAAGAAGCCATGAAAGCCCACATGGCCAAACTGCAAAAAACCTTTTTCGATCATTGGAAAGGTAGAGACCCTTGGGGCAAAGAAGTAAGTATTTTAGAATCTGGTAAAAAACGTAGTTC
>DAIRTB010000070.1:0-3421 GCA_036804105.1 Bacteroidota bacterium
AATTATCTTACCTTTTTATATTCCCCTGGTGTTGACACTCCGTGGAAAAATGTAAAAAAAATACTTCCAGGCCATCTAGTTAGGATTAATACAGAAAACAACCAGGTTTTAGAGTATAAAAAGTATTTTCAACCTAATTATGTTGGTAAATACAATATTAAATCTGAAAAGAACCTTATCGATGAGCTTGAGAATTGTTTAATTAAGGCAGTTCAAAGACAATTGCTTAGTGACGTTCCTGTTGGATTTTTCCTTTCTGGTGGCCTTGATTCAAGTTTGTTGGTAGCAATTGCCAGAAAATTAGATCCAGAATTGGAAATGCCTTGTTTTACAATTGATACAGGTGGTAAGTCTCAAGACGAGGGGCTGGTTGACGACTTATTTTATGCCAGAAGAGTCGCTGAACACTTAAAGGTAAATCTTTTTGAAGTAAAAGCTGAGGTAGATATTGTTAACGATTTCGACAAAATGATTTGGCATTTGGATGAGCCGCAAGCTGATGCTGCACCATTGAATATACTTAATATATGTACCTATGCTAGAGAAAAGGGCATAAAGGTGTTAATTGGTGGAACTGCTGGCGATGATTTATTTTCTGGTTATAGAAGACATCAAGCAACTAGATACGAAAGGGTAATTGGATCCCTTTCTCCAGCTTTAAGATCTTTGATTAATAAACTATTTTCCAATCTATCGGTTAATAAACCTATTTTCAGAAGGGTTAGAAAGGTTGTCGATTACATACACAAAGACAATTCAGAAAGATTAGGCGGTTATTTTACATGGTTAGAAGAAAGCAAAATGAAAGCTTTGTTTACTTCTGAGGTTCAAGAAAAAATACATAGATTCTCAGCAGGATCTTTAGTAAAAAGCTGGTTAAGGGAGATTCCAGAAGAAAAAAACATGCTTAATCAGATGCTGTATTGCGAGCTTAAGGGTTTTCTGCCTGATCATAATTTGAACTACACGGATAAATTAAGCATGGCTATAGGGGTTGAAGCGAGGGTTCCTTATCTAGATCTTGAATTGGCTTCTTTTGCATTTTCGCTACCACCAAAGTTTAAACTTAAGGGTGGGGTAACCAAGTACCTATTGAAAAAAGTAGCCGAGCGCTATTTGCCCAAGGATATAATTTATAGACCAAAAACAGGCTTAGGTGCACCTATTCGGCAATGGGTTACAGGTTCAATGTCTGACATGATTAATGAACGGCTTTCAGAAAAGAGACTTAAAGAATTAGGGATTTTCGATGTTCAAGCGGTTCATAATTTAATAGAAGACAATAAAACGGGCCGTATAGATGCTGCATACCCTATATGGGGCTTGTTAGCCATAGAAAGTTGGTTTAGACAGTTTAACGAATCTGGCAATAAATAAACTCATTCCCAAAAAAAATATAATCAATCTACATTAAACTTATGCGTTTTCACTTTATTGATGGCCTCAGAGCTGTTGCGGCTCTTTTAATCGTCTTTCAACATTCAGCAGGAAGTTTTGTAAAGAAAGTCTTTATTTCACTAGGCGCTGAACCTGTAGGAATATTTTTTGTTTCTATTTTTAACTCTGGCGTTGAATTATTCTTTGTTCTAAGCGGCGTGGTTTTACTTCGCCCCTTTCTAAGAAAGGAAAAAAACCTTAATTTGTTGTCTTATTTTAAGAGAAGGTTTACCAGAATTTATCCCACTTATTTTGTAGCAGTATTGTTTGCCACAATTTTAGTTGTTTTGAATACCTATTATCCAAACTGGTACTCTGAAACTGGTTTTACCAGAACATTTACTGCTTACAATTTTTTAAAACAGTTTTTTATTTTTAATCAAAATTGGGATTATTATAATTTAGCTTGGTGGAGTTTGCAGATAGAGATATTGTTTTATCTGCTTTGCCCGATCCTTATTTTCACTGTGAAGGATTTTATAATTAAAATTCCGTTACTGGTGGAATTTGCAATAGTAATTAGTATATCACTACTAATTCAATATTTATTTTTAAAGATATTCCCCGAAATGTACACACACAAACAGATAATGTCTAACTTGTACAGAGGTGTAGATTATATTCAGGCCTTTTATTTAGGAACAAAACTGGCTAAGTCTGATTTTAAGATGAATTTCTCTTATTATTGCTATTTATTAGCCATAATATTGTTGTCTTTTGGATTATCTTATCCTCCAGCATTTAATGTGGGGTTCTCTTTTTTATATGCCGGAATCTTAAACCACGCCTTTAATAGCCAAAAACTACAAGCTAAGTTATCTACTCCAATTATGATTTGGTTGGGAGAGCGTTCTTACTCATTATTTTTAATTCATTTTTCAGTTTTTTACCTTGTTAATTATTGCCTTGCATGGTTTTTAGAAGACAGAAGCTGGGTTTACGGATCTTTATCTAGATCTATTGGTGTAACCCTTGCATTTTTACTTTCAATGTTATTATTTTGGTTGGTAGAGCGAAAGACGGCTAGAAATCTTATAACTGCAAACAAGTTTTGGCCAACATTTAAGAAGCAAGACTTAAACTAAATTTAAAGTAATTCATAGCTTAGTTTATACTAGTTTTAACAGCTTTTTAAGAGCTGAATCTAAAGTTTAATATTTATACAGTTAATTTATATTGCGCAAATAAATATATCAATTTTTAAAATACCTTCCTCGTATCCAAAGCTACACGGAAGGTTTTCTTGTTTTATTATTGTGGGTAATTCAAATAAAGTATGCCAGAAAACAATCATGAACTCTCGCTAAATATAGATGTTCGCAAGCTATTTGGTGCAATACTTGCCAAATGGAGATGGTTTGCATTTTCGCTTTTTTTTGCAATGTTGGTTGCATTTCTTTTTAATAGATACAAAACACCTGTTTACGAATCTAAGGCTACTCTTTTAATTAAGGATAAAAACAATCAAACTCCCAACTCGCTTATTACGGGTATAGATATGCTCAATTTCTCTAGAAATATTGAGAATGAGATAGGCTTACTTAATACCCAAACCCTACTAGAAAATGCGCTGCTCAAAACAGATTTTGGTGTTTATTACTACATAAAAGCTCGTGTTAAGCAGATTGAAATCTATGGCGATTGTCCTATTCAAGTAGAGGTAGATAGCACTAAAGCACAATTAATTAACACCTCTTTTTGTGTCTCTATTGTTAACAATGAATCATTCACTTTGGATGTGGAAGGTGATGGAGCTCAAGCCTACCTTATTGCCACCAGAGAAACTCTAAGCAATTTTGATTTGAATTTGGAAAGCCTTAAAGGCAAAAACTTTAAATTTGGAGCCTGGATCGAAGCACCTTTTCTACGTTTCAGAATCTGGCCAAACACAAAATTAAAAGCTCAAAAGGAAAGAGAAATCTGCTTTAATTTACAAACACTAGATCAACTGGTGGGCACTTTTGGAGGCGTAGCCCAAATGAGC
>DAIRTB010000070.1:3431-8608 GCA_036804105.1 Bacteroidota bacterium
GGGGTAAATAAAAATGCGTCCTTAGTTGAAATTAGTGGAAGATATACCAACCCAAAAAAACTAGCCACTTTTATCAATACCCTTGCTACAACTGCAATTGAAAATGGACTTGAAGAAAAAAATCTTATTTCTGAAAACACCTTAAAATTTATAGACGAACAGCTTAAAATGATTACCGATTCTCTTCTCGGGGTCGAAAATCAGTTACAACAATTTAGAAGCCTTAATAAAATTATGGATCTTAGCGAAGAAGGTCAACTCGCTTTTGAACAATTGAAGCGTATTGAGGAAGAAAAAGGCAATGCTATCCTTCAAGAAAAATACGTGAACTATCTGTTTAATTACGTTAAAAAACCAGGTCAGGATTTTAAAGATTTCGTAGTACCTAGTGTAATCGGTATTTCAGACCCTATGTTAAATACGCTACTTAACAATCTACTCGAACTAACTTACCAAAAAAATGCCATGTCTTTTACAGCAATTGAAAGAAAGGATAATTTGGCAGTAGCAGAATTGAATCAGAAATTAGAATTAGCCAAAAGCTCTTTGTTACAAAATTTGGCAAGTTTAAAGGAGACAAACAACATTCTACAAAAAGACATTTCGCTTCGTGCAGAAAAAGCAGAGTCTATTTTGGGGGCACTTCCTCAAAAGGAAAGAGATTATGTGAAGATAAAAAGGCTTTTTGCCTTGAATGAAAACCTTTACATTTTCCTTTCACAGAAGCGTGCAGAGGTAGGTATTGCTAAAGCAGCCAATATTCCAGATAACATAATTATAGACAAAGCAAGGCCACGTGTTGGTCCAGTAGCTCCTCGCAAAATGATGAATTATCTTATTGCAGGTGGTTTAGGATTGTTAATACCTATAATTTCTATTGTGCTTGTAGCGCTACTTGATACCAGAATCAATACAAAGCCTGATTTACAAAACACTACAAAAATTCCATTTCTTGGCACGGTTGGTCATAGCAAGAGAAACACCAATTTGGTGGTGCAACAATTTCCGAAATCTGAAGTTGCAGAAAGCTTTAGATCTCTTAGAGCTAATTTGCAATACCTTAAACCTAACACAGATAAATTGATTGTGCTAATTACCTCATCAGTTGCAGGCGAAGGTAAAACTTTTTGTGCCATTAATTTGGCGGGCATTCTTGCTTTGAGTGATAAAAAGACATTGTTAATGGGCATAGATCTAAGAAAACCAAAGCTTCAAGATGTTTTTGCCGAGGGCACTAACGCTGGACTAACTAATTTCTTGGTGGGAAAAGCCACCAAAGAGCAAATTATAACCAAAACACAGTTTGATAATTTAGATGTAATATTTTCGGGACCTATCCCTCCAAACCCATCGGAATTGTTGCTGCAAGTTCCATTTACCAATCTGATTGAGTCATTAAAAACCGAATACGATTACATTATTTTCGATACCCCACCTTTGGGATTAGTGGCGGATGCAATCGGACTAATGGATTATGCTGATGTTACCTTATATGTTATACGACAGGGATTTACAAGAAGCGCATTTTTAGACAATATCAACGATTTGCACACCAATGGAAAAGTTAAAAACATTAGCGTAGTTTTAAACGATTTCCAATTAAAGAATGCATACGGCTACCGTTACGGTTATGGATATGGGTATGGTAGCGGGTATTATGATTGATGTGGTAATCTGGGGAGGTTTCAATAAACGTAATAGGTCATTATTATTTCTTTATCCCTTACTCCTAATTCTTAATTGAACAATAGATTTTGTCGTTAAAAGAAAAAGCCAAACAGGGAATGGTTTGGTCTGGAATCCAGCAATTTGGTACTCAAGGGATTGGGTTCATTATCTCAATGGTATTAACTCGCCTTTTAGCACCAGAAGATTTTGGACTTTTGGGTATGATTGGCATTTTCATTGCGCTAGGATTTCTATTTATGGATTCTGGGGTTAATGCCTCTGTAATGCGCACTCAATACCCAGACGAAGACGATTACTCTACCATCTTTTACTTCAATCTTTTTGGTGGTGTAATAATGTATGTTGTAATGTTTTTTCTTGCACCCGCAATTGCTTGGTTTTATAAATTAGAAGAGTTATCCTTACTTATTAGAGTATATTGCTTTACATTTATATTATGGTCTTTTTCTACAACCCAAAGGGTAAAATTGGTAAAATCCTTAGATTTTAAAAGAGAAACATTAATACAAATACCTGCTCATTTATTTTCTGGGGTAATTGGTATTTTGCTAGCTTATCAAGGTTATGGTGTTTGGAGTATGGTTTGGGCAGCTTTGATGAAACCATTTTTTATTGGAATTCAATATTTCTACTATTTTAAGTGGTTGCCGCTACCTAGAATTCATTTCCACAAGCTAAAACAGCATTTTAAATACGGCTCAAAACTTACACTTTCAGGATTCTTAGAGGTGGTTTTTAGCAATTTAAATAACATTGTAATCGGAAAATTATTCTTAGCCAGCAGTCTAGGTTTCTATACAAGAGCGCAAACCATGATGTTACTTCCTGTGGAAAGCGTAAATGGCATTCTAAATCTGGTTACGTTTCCCTTATTTGCAGCCATTCAAGACGATGACAACCGCCTTATTTCCATTTTTAAAAGAATGCAACAAATGGCAATATTCCTTTTGGTGCCAGTTTACATTTTACTTAATATTTTAGCAGAACCCCTTTTCCGGTTTTTATTTACAGAGAAATGGTTGCCCGCTGTTCCATATTTTAGAATACTTACGCTCGCAGGCTTTCTTTATCCAATTCATATCTATAATCTTACCGTTTTAAAAGTAAAAGGTCGAAGCGATTTGTTTCTTAGGGCTGAAGTTTGGAAAAAAGTAGTTCAAGGATTGCCCCTTTTGCTGGTAATTCCTTTTGGCATTGAAGGCTTACTTTGGGGATATTTAGGATTTTCTTTTATAGCGGTGGTAATAAACTGCTACTTTTCAGGAAAGGTCTTAAAGTATGGCTTGTGGAGTCAACTGTTCGATCTTAAAGAGATTTTTCTTTTAGGTTTAACACTTGCAGGTTTTGCTTATTTAGTAGATCGATATTTCCTTGAGCCGAACTTGAAGGATTTTCCAAGGTTGATATTTGGGGGTTTAAGCAGCCTTTTTCTTTATTTTGGATTGGGCCTGTTTTTTAAGCTTCCTTTTACCTTAGAGGTTAAATTAATGGTAATGAGTAAATTAGGAAGTATAATAAAGTAATTTTCTTCACTGTTTTTTTATAAGGCGAAGACCTAAATATTTTATATCTTTTAAAATAAAACTTGCTAAACACTGAAGACCTAGTAAGTAAGCTTTTATTTTAGCATCCATTGGTATTTCCTTATAGTGTTGAAATCCCGGTTTATAATCTTCAATTTCTTTTGGTAATTTTCCTGCATAACTTTCTGTTCTAAGCCACTCAGCTGGATTTACCATGTGCAAATATTTTTGTTTCCCATTCCAGCAATACCATTTCGTTTCTAACCAGGTATTAATCTTAAATTCATGGCTATGCCCCCATGTTTTTAGCTTACGCTCCAATTGCTCGTCGTTCAGAGCGAAAGAGAGGTGATGACAATACCCTGCAAGCATTAATGAATCATTACTCGAAGGCAGTCGTTTATTAGCAAATTTTACATTTGTATTTAAGTTTATTGCAAAATTAGCGTTGTAACCAAATTTGCTTTGTTTATAGGGTTTTGCTAAATGTGCATTTCCATAGTTATATGGATGGTAGTTTATTAAGATTGTGTTAACATTTTTCCAAAAAAAGATCCACGGATTCCTGTAATAATCGAAGTTAGGGTTTTCGGTTATTTCATCTATATTTTTCTGATATTCTTCGGGTAGATAAAATTCATCTGCATCTTGAATAATTAGAAAGTCAAAACCGTCTGCTCTGGCTTTATTTAATCCAGCATTTCGTTGATCTTCCTCTGTTTCCCAAACGCCTTCAATTATTTCGATTTTATCGTAATGTGGCGATTGTTTAATTACTTCAGGGTTAGATGGGTTTTTAAATAAACTTCTAGCCTCTTTGTTATATGCAGACCACGGTTCAGGACTGTAAACCACATATATTTTTTCAACAAATGGAGCACAATTGGCTATTGTGCGTAAAATAAACTGTTCACAGTCGAAATAGAGTATTTGAACAGCAAAACGGTAATTTACATGAGGTTTTAAATCTTGCTCCATAATAATTGATTTTGATATAAACAGTCAGTTTAGTGTTTGATTTAAGAAGACTTTCTTAAAACGGGTTGATTAAGTTGTAATTGTTGCTTGAATGATTTCTTAAATGTTGCCTAATATAAAAACAAATTTATTCTTTTAAATATCTTCATTTGTTATTATTACATTTTCGCCAACGTGTGAGAAGCTATAATTATTAAAAGAGTTGTTGATTGCCTTAAAAAAGGGTTTTGAACAGCCTAATTCAATCCAATCATGCAATTCTATTATTATAGTTTTTACTTTTGGCAACCAACTTTCATAATTTTCTGAAAATAACTGTTTTTCGCTTGTTTCAATATCTAACTTTAATATATCAATATAATCAATTGAGTGTTTCTTAAGTAGAGAGCCGATGGATATTGCATCTATGTTCCCAGCTATTAAATCCTCCTCAACTACCATACCCCATTTTCCGAAGTTAAATTTATCATATACCTTAAGCTTAGTATCTTTCATCCAGAGACCACTATTTTCCAAATACACATCAGCGTAATTTTGAACATTTTTTTGAAGCATTGAGAAATTATCAGGGTCAGGCTCAATACAAATAATTTTAGTTTGTGGATAATCATTCTTCATTTTTATCGAAAAAAAACCCACATTTGCGCCTCCATCAATAATGATTTTAGGTGGCTTAGGAAACTTAATATTATATTCATCAAATAAAAAAACTTGGTAAAAAGTTGGAATATCAGAAGAATTTGATCGAAGAGATAATGAATTCTTCAAACTTGGGATTTTTACTTTTTCAACATTTTTTGCTTTAAATTGTAGATATAACCTTGAACCAGTGAAAAATCCAAATTTTTGTATAAGCTTAAAAAATATATAAATGCTTCTTTTCATAAAAAGTGATGAGACGTGCTAAATTACTTTGCAATTTCAACTAGTTTGATTTGAGTTAAAGTTACGAAGTTAGGGTAAAAGAAATTGTACTACAACTAACTT
>DAIRTB010000071.1:0-8597 GCA_036804105.1 Bacteroidota bacterium
GCCATAAACTGAGCCGAGCTCTAGCCCGATAACACCACCACCTATAATTACCAGGTGCTTTGGTACTTCTTGCAAGTTTAAGGCTTCGGTAGACGTAATAATATTCTTTTTGTCGATCTCTATTCCTGGTAAAGTAATTGGTTTCGAGCCGGTTGCAATAATGGTTTTATCTGTTTTTATTTCAGACGATGTTCCATCTTCTTTGGTTATTTTAATGGTGTTTTTATCTACAAAAGAACCCATTCCTTGGAAAACATCTACCTTGTTTTTCTTCATTAAAAATGCAATACCATCGCAAGTTTGCTTTACAACTTCACCTTTACGGGTAATCATTTGTGGTAGATTCACTTGCAAATTGCTAAGCTCAATACCATGTGTTTTAAAAGTATGTGCTGCATTGTAAAAGTGCTCAGACGAGTCAAGCAATGCTTTCGATGGAATACAACCCACGTTTAGACAAGTTCCACCAAGGGTGCTATATTTTTCTATAAGAGCTGTTTTTAACCCAAGTTGAGCGGCTCTAATTGCGGCTACATAACCACCAGGACCTGAACCAATTATCGTAAGATCGTATTGCATGTTGAAAATTTTTACAAAAATAGGCAATACAAATTATAATAGCCTGCTATTTACCTCTTCTGAAATTAATCTTAGGTAAGATTTACCATTAAAATTGAAGTTAATTTCGAAGCAAAAAATGGATTACCGTAACAGGCAATTTTCAACAGGAGAAATTGGATTGTTGGCGTAGCACGGCCTATCATCCCCCGAAAAAAAAGAAAAATATACGGATGCTAAGAGGCCAAATATCAAAAAAGCCTCTTTTTTAGAGCTTATTTAGAACCTGAACCTAATACTTCGCCTACATTTTTAATCTGTTCCTTCTATTTATAGAAAGTATACCATACATTTGTGTTAGTAAGTTTTTAATTTATTTTCAGTTTTTTGATGATTTTAACCTGGAATCAAGGATAATTGTCATAAAAATGTAAGCTGAAGCAATAAATGTCCATTTAGTTGTATTTTAGGAGCGTGGGAGCTAGGGTAACAATCTTTATTTATTTCTTTATCGTTTGCGGGGTAATTGCAAACGCACAGGTAAAAAGCGTTTCCTTGGAACCAAACATGGGTTCTTATGCAAAAGCCAGCAGCTTTTACAGTTCAGCTAAATACGACAGCGCCCTTTATTATTTTAAACAAGCAGCCGAAGATTACGAAAAGTTAGGTCAATTCGATAATCTTGCTTGGGCTTGCATGCGTGTTGGTAGAACGTATCGTGTTTTTGGAAAAGACGACGATGCAATGACTTTCTACAAAAAAGCACTTACCGTTTCCAATACCCATTTTCCAAATTCGTATTTAACTGTTTTAAGTTTAATTAGATTGAGCGATTGTGAGCGTGCAACATTCGATTACACCTCTGCGGAAGAGCATATAAATCAGGCAATAGAAAAGTCGATTAGGAATTTAGGTATGGCCGACTCTCTTACAGGCGAGGCTTATTTAACCCAAGGTAGAATATACATTGGCACCAAAAATTTCGAACAAGCGGTTAGGTCTTTAATGTCGTCAGCTACAGTTTTCGAAGCAATTGGCGAACGTTCTATTGGAGATCTTGCTACCACGGTGCTTTTTTTAGGCGAGGCCCAACTAGCGCTTAATAGATTAGCTGATACTGAAAAAAGTTTCTTGCGTGCGCTCTCCTTAATGAAAAAAGCTTTTGGTAATGAACATAGAAATACCGTTGCAGTTTTAGGAAATTTATCTCGTCTGTACCTAAACCAGGGCAATTACGATCTTGCATTTCAGTATGCAAGAGAAAGCATTCAGATTTATAAAAGGATAGATAAAGTTGGCTTGGCCTTATCAGGAGGATACACCAATTTAGCTGCTTTGTATTATCAAACTGATTTGATAGATAGCGCTATACACTACACAAATTTGGCCATTCAAAAAAGAGAAGAGGTTTACGGAAAGTACAATATGAACCTGCTTTCCAATTATTCTAACCTCGGAACGCTTTATGCGGTTAAGTTAGATTTTGCAAATTCAGACAGGTTTTACAACATGGCTTTGAGTACTATTTCTCAACATTCTAGTGATGCGAAGAACGATTTTGCCGATTTGGTTTATAAGATTAGCCAAATTCATTTTGAGTTTAAACAGTTCGATAAATCAATCAAATTTTCAAAAGAAGGGTTGTTTGTAACCCAACGATCCTATAAAGACAATAAGCACTTAGCAAAAATTCAATTCTTTCTTCTCAGCAATATTGCTACTTGCTATATTAATTTAGGCGCAGATACTCTTGCTGAAAAGTACATTAAGCAAGCCTTAGAAACTGAGCCCTATTTAGGCGAAGACCGATCTTATGAACATACAAATGCTTACTTATTAATTGCAAGGTATTTTAGAAACAATGCCAAAGATTTAGACAGAGCTAAACGCTATTTAGATTTGGCAGAAAGAATAATGAATGAGCAGTTTGGGAATCAAAATCACACCCAAAAGCAACCTCTTTTTATTGCCAAATCGCATTATTTTGCTGATCGGAAAAACTTTGAAATGGCAAATTATTTTGCTGATCAGGCCTTGCAAGCGCTTATGATGAACCCCTTTTCTAGGTTAACTAAGGCATACGACATGCGCATTGGCTCAAATCTTGGAAATACTCATTTTTACATACAGATTCTTCAGTTAAAAACAGAAACCTACTTAAAGGCGTATAATTTCGACAAGCAGTCGAAGCACTTAGAAAAAGCACTTGAAAGCCTAAATAAGGTTGACGATGTGATAAATGCCTTACGTAAAAACTTCAACAGCACAATATCTTTAAAAGCCTTAAACTTTGCGGTTTTAGAGCATTATAGGTTAATGGTAGAGGTTAACGTTTTGCTTTACGAAATTACCAAAAAAGACAGTTACTACTATACAGCATTTAAAGCTTCGGAAGCGTCTAGATCGTTCGATTTGCTGCAAAACCTAATTAAACTAAAAAACCATTCTGGGGTAGGCAATAATTTGCTTTTGGCAGAACAACGTTTAATAGCTAGAGGGCAATTCTTGGGTGCAAATATTGAGCAAGAAACCAACAAAGAGAAAGTTCAATATCTTAAAACGCAATTATATAAACTTGAAGATGCACTTGAATCGCTAAGACAAAAGATTTACAAAGAGAATATTCAGAATGAATCGTTTAAGGAAGTAATTTCTTTTGTAGATGTTTCACAACTAAAAGAGTTGCTTTCGAAAGAGAATCGAGCCCTACTGGAGTTCTTTATTGCAGAAGAAGATGTTTACGTATTTAAAGTGACCAATAAAACCAATCACGTTTACAAAATACCTGTAAATCAGTTGGAAACAGATGTTGCTCTATTAAATAAAGCCATTTTAGAAAGCAATTACAAAAAGTTTACTCAGAAAGCGTATGCGGTTTATAATCAATTACTTAAGCCAGCATTGAACAATATTTCAGAGGGAAGTTTAACCATTGTTCCGCATCAATATCTATTTAACTTACCTTTCGAAACGCTCATTACCAAGCAACCCAAAGCGCAAGATTCTTATGCAAATTTGGAGTATTTAACATACAAATACGCATTTACTCATCAGTTTAGCGCAGCAGCTTGGTTGCAAAATAAAAGCAAAACAAGCGCTCTTTCAGACACCCTCATCTATTTAGGCATTGCACCAGATTTTATAGGAAACACCAAATTTGCCGAACTTCCAGATGCCGTTTTAGAAGTGAAGCAACTAGCTTTGCTTACTAAAGGCAAGTATTTCAACAAGCAATCGTTCATCAAAGAAGAACTTATTTACGAGATGCACAAAGCAAACATTGTTCATTTTGCAACGCACATTGTAAACAATAGCTCGAATGTTGCTTTAGGAAAATTGATGTTGGGAAATGACCAATACTTTGAAGGCCATGAAGTAATAAATATGAATATTCCTGCAAGTTTATTAACGCTTAACGCCTGTAATAGTGGATCTGGAGCGTTAGACATGGTAGAAGGCACTATGAGTTTTGCAAGAAATTTCTATTTTGCTGGAGTTCCATCTATTTTGATGAGTTCTTGGCAGGTTTCAGATGCCCAGGGTAGAAGCATTGTGGCAGATTTTCATAAGAACTTGGCTTTGGGTATGGCAAAAGACCAAGCGTTAACCCTTGCCAAAAGGAATTATTTAAATAACCAAGACAACTTAGGTGCAAATCCTCTTTTTTGGGCGGGGTTCTCTCTTATTGGTGATGTTGCACCACTAGTAAAAGAACCCATGGAGATTGTTAGTGCCCAACCCATTGTATACGAATACGCCAATGTAGAACCAGTACAATATCAAAATTCTCCAGACTATTTACTTTTTGCTTTTTTAGGTTTAGGAGCTTTTGTGCTGATGTTTTTTACTAGAAAGCTACCCTTTAAGGGGTTTTAATAAGAGTGAAATTTTAGCGCTCAACTCCCTTTCGATTTAAAATTTGCAATTTATAAGTTGGTTTTTGAGTTTCAACCTTACAAACTAATTTTAGATGCGTAATTTGCAGCTGATAGCAATAATGACTATTCCAATTTTCTAGAAATACGATTAGCGATAACTCAAAGATGACCATATCTAAATCTGCCATTTTTTTAATTCTTTTACTTGGTTTAAGCTGTGGCTTAGTGGCTCAAGAGATTGATACTACTTTCTTTGAACCCCAAAAAAGAACCATCTATCAGACCGATATTTTCTCTTTCACCTATCATTTTAGTAGATTAACCAATTTGCCAAATGGGCCTCAAACGTATTCTTTAAGGTCTTCGGGACTTAGTTTTAGCTTCTTTTTAAATCAGAACTTTGATAGTTTAGGTAGATTTTCGGTTGCCGAAGGCATTGGCTTAAGAACCAACAATTATTTTACAAACATTGGTTTTTGGGGTTCCACACCAGAAATTGTTCCAGATTCTGCTTTTCTTAAAAACAAATTGGCGGTAGTAGAATTACAAGTTCCACTAGAGTTTAGAATTAACGGTAAACCAAACGAACGCTTTAAAAGCTTTCGAGCTGCCATGGGCATTGATGTGGGCTTAATAATTTCCAGTAGAAAAACATTAGTAACTGCTGGAAATCAGCTATTGAAATTGGGAAGAACCGAAGATTTGCTTCAAATGCGAAGACTCCGTTTCGATGCAACGGCTCGAATTATTTATGGTTATTTAGGTATTTCGGGATCGTATTCATTAATACCACTTTTTTATAGCAATGGTTTTTCTACCACACCATGGAATATTGGCATAACTTATGCCGTTTTCTAGTTCTAGTTTTTAGCCTTAAATAACTAAAATGAAAAAACTACTTTCTTTTTTTCTTTGGGTGATGTTCTGCAGCTCGAATCTCCTGGCTCAGGTTCGTTTTCAAAGCACTACTTTCGACCATGGAACAGTTACTGATTTTAACAACGAAGCAGCCGTTTTCACCTTCACCAATACTGGTAAAAGCCCTGTGGTGTTTTTACCAACCTTTCCACAAAAAGATCTAAGAATTGAATTTCCGAATGCGCCTGTTATGCCCGGGGCAACAGCAACCTTATTGGTTTATTACTACACACCGTCTTTGGGTAATTTTAATAGAAGGTTTGAGATTTACGTAAATACATCGGCCAAACCAATTGATCTGAATGTTAAAGGAAATATTAAAAGCCTCTATTACAATGCTTTAACTGCTTGCCCAAGCATGAATTCAAATCAAACCAGTAATGTTTCTAATTTTCCATTAACAGTTACTGTTTTAGATAAAAAAACTGGTTTGCCCATTAAAAATGTTAAGCTTGAGGTTGAAACCAATACCGGTAACATTCCATTTTCTGAAACCAACAACAATGGGCAAAGTAGAAAAACTGTAGCTCCCGGCCAGTTTGGCGTTACAGCTTCGGTAACTGGTTATTTTTCGAGCAGGAAAACTCAATACATTAATCGGCAAAATAATACCATTGTTTTAGAGCTGGAGCAAATGCCAAATTTTGCTTCTTCGCAAACCATGGAATCTACCTCTCCAACTGAGCCAGCAAGAGATGAGCCAAAACAGGCAGATAAGAGAAGCGAACCCACATCCTCACCAAAACCTAAACCGAAAAGTTTAGACATGCCGCCAATTCTTCCCCCAGATGCTGAAAGAGAAAATCCAAAGCCAGCTGTTGTGGAGAGCCAACCATTATCGCCCCCAAAACCTAAGCCGAAAAGTTTAGACATGCCGCCAATTCTTCCCCCAGATGCTGAAAGTGAAAACTCAAAGTCAGCTGTTGTGGAGAGCCAACCATTATCGCCCATAAAAGTAGAAGAGTCGCCAGTTGTTGTTCCACCACCAGTTGAGCCAGATTATAAGTCTGATTTGGGAACCGATGGCAAGCTGAACGAATACAAATACAACCCCAACAATTTGGTGTTTCTCATTGATATTTCTGGATCAATGAACAGCGTAAACCGACTGCCATTGCTCAAAGCTTCCATAAAAGACATGGTGATGTTGCTGAGGCCGATTGACCGTGTTACAGTGGTAACTTTTGCAACAGAAACGGAGGTAATAATTGATAATGTGCCTGTTAGCGAGTTGCCAGAGATTTTGGAAGCTATTGATGGGCTGCGCTCCAGCGGCAAAAGTTTCGGGAGAAAAGGGCTCGATTTGGCTTACGAAAAGGCTTCGGTTTCTTTTATCCCTGGGGCTAATAACCAGGTTTTTCTCGCCTCAGATGGGTTGATAACTGCTAGTGAGGAAGGAATGGCCAAGATTCTTACAGATGCTAAATATTATGCTCAACGTGATATTAAAACGAGCGTAATCGGTTTTGGGACAAACGATGCCTCTAAGAAGTTCATGAAAAAGTTGGCATCGAACGGAAAAGGGAATTTTTTGGAGATTGTAAAGGGCACAAATACTGAAGTTCTTTTGGTTAATGAAATCAAATCTCAATCTTTGAAGAAAAAATAGCAATGGCCAAAACCAAAACCACATTCATTTGCCAACAATGCGGTAATCAAGCCGCCAAATGGATGGGGAAATGCAGTTCTTGCGGCACTTGGGATTCTTTTGTGGAGGAAATTCTCCCTCAGCAGAAAACCAGTAGTTTCACCAACCAAAACGGATTCGGAAACGGAAAAGTAGTGCTCCTTTCAGATGTGCAACCCATGGTTGAAAACCGTATAGACACAGGAGATGCAGAATTAAATAGAGTGCTTGGCGGCGGAATTGTAAAAGGATCTATCGTTTTAATTGGTGGGGAACCTGGAATTGGAAAATCTACTTTGCTGCTTCAAACGGCCTTCAAACTAAAGAATAAAAAAATTCTTTACGTTTCTGGCGAAGAAAGTGATGTGCAAATAAAAATGCGTGCTGAACGAATATCAGATTTGCAAGCCAATATTCTCATCTCTGCCGAAACCGATACCGAAAGATTAATTGCCATTGCTAAGGCACAACAGCCAGATTTACTGATAATTGACTCCATTCAAACTACTTCATCGCCACAGATTGAAGCTGCACCAGGGAGTATTTCTCAGGTGCGTCAATGTGCTGCGGAGTTTATGCGTTTTGCAAAAGAGTATCATATTCCCATCTTTTTAATCGGCCACATTACCAAAGATGGAAGCATTGCAGGCCCCAAAATCTTAGAACATTTGGTGGATACGGTACTTCAATTTGAAGGCGATCGAAACCACAATTACCGCATCTTGAGAACCTTGAAAAATCGTTTCGGCTCGGCTTCTGAACTGGGAATTTACGAAATGCAGGGTTCTGGACTCAGAGAAGTGGCCAACCCTAGCGAGATTCTTATTTCACAACGAGACGAGATTGTTAGCGGAATGGTAATTGGAACAACCTTAGAAGGCAACAGGCCTTTGTTGGTTGAAGTTCAGGCACTTGTAAGCTCTGCTGCTTATGGCACACCCCAAAGATCTGCTACTGGTTTCGACAATAAACGCTTGAATATGCTCTTGGCGGTGTTAGAAAAGCGAGTGGGTTTTCGTTTGTCTCAACACGATGTTTTCTTGAATATTGCCGGCGGCTTGCGAATTGAAGACCCCGCCATAGACTTACCCGTTTGTGTGGCCATTCTTTCTTCTTTAAATGATACCGAGGTAAATGCTCGATATATGTTTGCTTCGGAAGTTGGTCTTGGCGGAGAATTGCGTCCCGTTGCACGCATTGAAAGCCGCATAGCCGAAGCCGAGAAATTGGGTTTTGAGAAGGTAATTATTGCCGAGCAAAATCTGAAAGGGCTCGATTTGAAAAAATACAAAATAGACGTGCGCCCGTTTAGCAAAATAGCCAACGCACTGGGTTTCTTATTCGAATAAAAGGATGTCGGCACTAAAAAAATTAGCAAGCGAAACAGTAGTTTATGGTTTAAGCAGTGTAATTGGCCGCCTTTTGGGCTACCTTTTGGTGCCACTGTATACCAGAATTTTTGCTCCTGAAGCTTATGGAATTGTAACCGAGCTCTACGCTTACGTTGCCTTTTTTGCGGTTTTGTTTACGTATGGCATGGAATCGGCCTTTTTTAGGTACAGCATAGATTATCCGCACAAAAAAGTTTTTAGTACAGCATTCAGCTCTTTGCTCAT
>DAIRTB010000072.1:0-8592 GCA_036804105.1 Bacteroidota bacterium
CCGTGCAACAGATATCAGAACCCAGCAAAGTTTTTGAAGGAACAAGGTGTATGGGTATTTATTTAGACGATGTAAAGAAAGTTTTCGAGGGCACAACCATACAATCGCTCACCTTGCCCACTCGTGGTGAAGATTGTTTTTTAGAGATGAATTTCAAAGCCAATAACTCATTTAGTGTTGGTTTAACGGTAATAGCTCCAGATGGTTTATCTGTAAATATTCCTTATTTGGTACTAAATCCCAACACCGAATGGCGAAAAATCTACATAAATTTCACGCCAGTAACTGGAGCGCAGCCAACAGGTTCAAAATTCAAGTTGTTCATTGCATCAACGCAAGACACTCCAGGCACCCTTCCTGAAATACTCATAGACAATATCAAAGTAATTCAGTAATGCAAAAAAGGCGAGACTCCATTTCTCTCTTATTGATTGATTATGTAAGCGCTTCTGTGGCGTGGGCTGTCTTTTACCTTTATCGAAAATATATAATTGAAGAGGCTTATTTAGGTTCGTCTATACTGAATTATGTGGATGCCAACCTGCTTCAAGGTGCTATTTTAATTCCTTTTGGGTGGCTTGTTTTGTACCAATTTTCATCAACCTACAAAGACATTTATAGAAAATCTAGGCTAAATGAGATTGGAAGAACCTTGTTAACCACATTAATTGGTGTTGTAATTATCTTTTTTATTTTAGTTTTAGATGATGAAGTTACCTCATACACAAACTATTACAGCTCTTTTACTACTCTATTTATTGTTCATTTTACCATCACAGCATTCTTACGATCGTTCTTCTTCACCTTCATTGCAAAGAAAGTAAAAGACGGAAGAATTACTTTTAATACGCTGTTGATTGGGGGAAACTTAAAGGCTGTTGATCTTTACAAGGAAATAACCAATAGAAAAAAAGCCTTAGGTTATCAGTTTGTTGGTTTTGTAGACAGAAAAGAAATAAATGGTTCTGCACCTTTAAAGCAACATCTCAATCGCCTGGGAAACCTTGAAGATATACCAGAATTGCTGAAACAGTACAAGTGTGAGGAAGTTATAATTGCTTTAGACACACACGAGCATCCACTTTTTTTAAAAATTCTGGAGCTGTTGAATGACGCTAAGGTGATTATCAAAATAATTCCCGACATGTACGACATTATGATTGGTAATGTAAAAATGCAACAGATATTTGGAGCTATTTTAATTGAAATTTACCCTGAAATTATGCCTCAGTGGCAAAGATCTTTAAAACGCATATTAGATCTGGTATTTTCAAGCATCGCAATTTTTGTATTGGCTATTCCCATGTTGTACATTATGATTCGGGTAAAACTTTCGTCGCCAGGGCCCATATTCTTTAAACAAGAACGCATTGGTTATAAAGGAAAGCCATTTAACATCTACAAGTTTAGAAGTATGGTGGTTGATGCAGAGCCCAATGGCCCTGAGCTTTCGAGCAATAACGATGAGCGCATTACCAAATGGGGAAAAGTAATGCGGAAGTATCGGCTAGACGAAATCCCTCAGTTTTTTAATGTAATTCTTGGTGAAATGTCTTTAGTTGGACCTAGACCAGAGCGCCGCCACTTTATAGATCAAATTTTAGAGAAAGCACCTAATTACAAGTATTTACTTAAAGTGAAACCAGGTATCACCTCTTGGGGACAGGTTAAATTTGGGTACGCAGAAAATGTAGATCAGATGGTTCAGCGACTTAAGTTCGACATCCTTTACATTGAGAACATGTCTATTTTGGTAGATTTCAAGATTATGATCTACACTTTGTTAATAATCTTAGACGCAAAAGGGAAGTAAATTCTCTTTTGCGTCTTATCTAAACCTTGGCAACAGAAGCACTTCCGGTTTAAAATTTTATTTCAGCTTTATTATACCTGAAGAATTCCAGGGTTAAATGCTTTCTGTATCGGTGCATTATTGGCCGCTTCAATTCCAATGGAGATAAGCTTTCTTGTATTTCTTGGATCGATAATGGCATCTACCCAAAGTCTAGCTGCAGCATATTCTGCCGTTGTTTGTTTAAAATATCGTTCCCGGATATCGTTTAGAAGCTTTTCTTCTACATCTGGATCAATAATTTCTCCTTTAGATTTTAGGGTACTTACTTGAATTTGCAGTAAAGTTTTTGCTGCTTGTTCGCCGCCCATAACCGCCATTTTTGCAGGAGGCCAAGCAACAATTAATCTTGGATCATACGCTTTTCCGCACATAGCATAATTACCAGCTCCGTAAGAATTTCCGATAACGATTGTAAATTTTGGAACAACTGAATTGGCAACAGCATTAACCATTTTTGCGCCATCTTTAATAATACCACCTTGTTCAGATCTTGATCCAACCATAAATCCAGTAACATCTTGAAGGAAAACCAATGGGATTTTCTTCTGATTGCAATTCATAATGAAGCGAGTGGCCTTATCTGCTGAATCGCTGTAGATTACGCCCCCAAACTGCATTTCTCCCTTTTTCGATTTAAGGGTTTTACGCTGATTGGCAACAATTCCAACTGCCCAACCATCAATTCTCGCATATCCGCAGAGAATGGTTTTGCCATAACCTTCTTTGTATTGAAGAAAGTCAGAATCGTCTACTAACCGATGAATCACCTCCAACATATCGTATGGTTTGGAAGTTTCTATGGGTTGAATACCTAGAATTTCGGCTATTTTATGTGCTGGTTCTTGAGGTTTAATTCTGTCGAAACCAGCTTTTGGAACATCTCCCAATTTGCCCATAATGTTTTTGATGGCATCCAGGCAAGCTTTATCGTTGGGAAATTTATAATCAGTTACACCAGAAATTTCGCTGTGCGTAGTTGCTCCACCTAAGGTTTCAGC
This sequence comes from Bacteroidota bacterium, assembly GCA_036804105.1. Classification (GTDB taxonomy): domain Bacteria; phylum Bacteroidota; class Bacteroidia; order UBA7662; family DAIRTB01; genus DAIRTB01. The sequence continues at coordinate 2,854 of DAIRTB010000072.1, forward strand.
ATCTACTTCTTCGCCAATTGCAGCTTTTACTAAGAATGGGCCTGCAAGGAAAATTGATCCTGTTTTATCTACAATCATGGCTTCATCAGACATAATAGGCAGATATGCTCCGCCAGCAACACAAGAACCCATTACAGCAGAAATCTGAATTATTCCTTCGCTACTCATGCGGGCATTGTTGCGGAAAATTCTTCCGAAATGTTCTTTGTCTGGAAAAATCTCGTCTTGCATTGGTAGATAAACTCCTGCACTGTCAACCAAATAGATAATTGGCAAACGGTTTTCCATTGCAATCTCTTGAGCACGCAGGTTTTTCTTTCCCGTAATTGGAAACCAAGCACCTGCTTTTACGGTGGCATCGTTTGCAACAATCATACAAAGTCGATTGCTCACATAACCAATTCCGCAAATTACACCCCCAGCGGGGCAACCGCCTTCGGCCTCATACATCTCCCAGCCAGCAAAAGCACCCATTTCAAAAAAGAAACTGCCTTTATCAATAAGATAATCAACTCGTTCTCTGGCAGTTAATTTGCCACGCTCATGTTGTTTTGCTATATTTTTTTCTCCGCCACCAACAGAAATTTGTTTTAGGCGGGCATTTAATTTGTCAATAAGTAATCTATAATCGTCTTCGTTTTTATTGAATTCTAAATTCATTTTTACTGATTTTGGATTTTGTTGTTCAAAAATAGCCAATAGAACTTGAACAAAGCAGAGTAATTAGATTAAAGCAATTCAAGTAAATTTTTTATTGGCTAGTTTCTAAAAATGGCAAATGCTATTCGCTTTGAGAAAGTTTCTCCATCAGGATGAAGCGCTTCAAATAGTATTAAGTGGTTTCCAGATCCTGTAAGTTGGATGTTTTGATTACTAACATCCCAAATCAAAGTTCCATCTTGCGCAAGTAATTCATTTTCAGATATTTTACGCAGCATTCTACCCATAGAATCGAAAACCCAAACATTTGCAATAAAGCCAGGCTTATCAAACTGATAAGAAATCTGAAGAAAATCGTTAAATCCATCTCCATTTGGGGTAATTACATCGGGGCTTAAAGTAATGTTACCACTTATAATTTGGCCGCTTGAAGTTTGAGAATTCAGATAACCCGGAGTGGCATATCCAGCTTGAGCCGATGCAGAAAACCAGCTACTTGCTTTGTCAATTGGCACTGTAAAAGACAATCTTTCTAATGATACCCCATCTTTTCTTGCCAATAATTTGCTGTGCATTTCTTCATTGTAAGAAAATGATTGAAGGCGATTGTTGAATTTATCGAGAATTACACAAGTGCCTTCATCATCCGGGTAGGTTGGTAAACCAGATAATTGGATAAGATTTGCAGAATCGGGAACAGTATATTGCGAGCGGATATTTGCTGCATTTGCTGTAAAAACATAATACTTTCGTGGCAACATAAGTGCAGGAACATCACTTAGTCTTTCGAATTGGGCAATGTTATTTTCCTCATCGGTATTTGCGAGATAAAGGTTATTAAAATCGAAAACCTTGTTTGAATAATTGTAGATTTCCACAAAATCTACACCACCAGTAACAGGATTGAATAAAATTTCATTTATTAAAACCTCACCTTCAATGGGGTCTTCTGGAACACCTAGTATCGTTTCGAATGGTGTATTTACGATTCCATTGCAGGAACTAACATCCACAACCTTTAAATTATAAAGCAAACCGACTTGTAATGGATTTGCCAAAATCAACCGCACTTGTTGTCTACGAGGCTCAACAATTGAAAACCCAATAATTGGAATATTTGGTGAAAGCTGAAAATTAAGCGAGGAAAGCTGGTTGTTGCCCAATTCCTTATTGAAATCAACCAAAAGTGTATCTGATGTTGGTGAAATCCCTAAATTGCTTACTCGCATTGCCGCTGTATCTACTACGACACCATTTCTAGAATTTACAGCACCTGGAGTGCCACCATTTAAATTGATACTCGCATTCCAGTTTAAAGCGCCGTTGCAATTGTTGGTGAAATCTATTTTCTCTAAACTCCAACCACCATCGGCTTTGAAATTATCTCGGTAAAAACTTAAATCGTAAGAAACTGCATCAATAAAATTTCGAGATGAATCGTTTAAAAAGATGGTTTCCCCAGAATTGGTAAGGGCTGGCCATGGGCTCAAACCAACGGTTCTTCCAAAAGCTTGGAAAGCAGCTACTGAAGAAGTTGGACATAGAATTAAATATTCCCCAGCAGCGAGATCAATGTTTGGAAGTCGTGTTTCTGAACTTGCTTTTCCTAATATCCAACGATTTAGGTTAATACTACTGTTGGTATGGTTATAAATTTCTACAAACTCTTGTTCTGGCAATCCCAAGGCAGGGCTTGGATCTGGCAAAAGCTCTGAAATTTGGACATCCTTTACCCCTGCCTGAAAATACGAGAAGCCAATATTTGCACTTTGTAGCGTATTTCCAACAACATCGCTGATGTTAGAAACCGTTAATTGGTAATTAATGCCAGCCATAAAATTATTTACGAATGTTAAATCGAACACCTCTGTTGATCCAGCAACTTGTTGAATCGAAAGCGGCGATCCTACCAAAACATTTACGCTAAAATTATTCACATTAAGCGCTTGTGAAACATTTACTGGTTCTGAAAAAGTAAGCCTCAAGGTATTCAATGTAATTAAAGTTGCTGAAACCAAACTCGGTGGGATGGTGTCTACTTGCTCTGGGCCAACATAAAAATCGTCGAAATAAAATCTATTGCTGTTGGAGGATGTGTATTTGCAAAACAAACCAAATGTGTTGGTTGTGGTGTGCGAGTTGTCGAAAGCTGTTCCTTGAGCAATAAGGTTGTTTCCCCCAAGACTATCCACAAAAAGCTCCCAATTGCCTGTTAAATCTCTTAAAACTTTAATTTTCAGTAGGTTATTGCTTTTGGCAGCTATTCCTTCAACACCTCGAATAAGTAAATTGGTTTGATTTCCGGTTTGTTTGTACAACTCAACAGGGTCTAAACTTCCGTTCTCGCCTATTTTTATGAAATATCCATTAAGACTACCTCCAAGATTCGAATTATCTGCACAGAGGTAAATTCTTGCAAAATTATTGTTTGATGGAGCAAAAGACATCCGCACAAAAAAAGACCATTCTATATTATCCATTACTGATGATGGTGTAAAAAGTATTGCGCTGTCTGCTGCAACAGGGCCGTTTGTTTGCAATTGCCCAATGCTATTTACTTGAAACTTTGCAATATCTCCGCTCCAAGTTGGATTTGAAGTAAAATTTCCATCAGAAAAATTATCTACAAACTGGGCATTAACCGCAAGTGATTGGGTTAATATCAGAAAAATAATGGCGTATAAAGTTTTCATCATCGTAATTTTGTAAAAGTAAAATATTCACTTTAATAAATAGTTAAGAATTGAAAATTGCAGTTGTAGGCGCCACAGGAATGGTTGGCGAAGTAATGCTTAAAGTTTTAGCAGAGCGTAATTTCCCCATAACAGACTTGTTATTAGTAGCTTCAGAAAAGTCGGTTGGGAAAACCATGGAATTTATGGGAAAACCATATCGAGTTATTTCTTTGGCCGATGCCGTTGCTGCGAGACCAAACATTGCACTATTTTCTGCTGGAGGTAGCATTTCACTTGAATGGGCACCCAAGTTTGCAGAAGTTGGCACAACCGTAATCGACAATTCATCGGCATGGAGAATGGAGGCTGATAAGAAATTAATTGTTCCGGAAATAAACGCCAACATTCTTACCAAAGAAGATAAGATAATTGCAAACCCAAATTGCTCCACCATTCAGTTGGTAATGGTTTTAAAACCATTAGACGAATTCTTCAAAATAAAAAGAGTGGTGGTTTCAACTTATCAGTCTGTAACTGGAACAGGTGTTAAAGCTGTTGCCCAGCTAATGGCAGAACGCAAAAATCAAGAAGTAGATAAGGTTTATGCACATCCAATTGATCTGAACGTAATTCCGCACTGCGATACTTTCTTGGAAAATGGTTATACCAAAGAAGAAATGAAATTGGTAAATGAGCCACGCAAAATATTAGGATTGCCAGAATTAAATATTACAGCAACAGCTGTGAGAGTTCCTGTTGTTGGCGGGCATAGCGAATCGGTAAACATCAGTTTCGAAAACGAATTTGAGCTATCGGCAATTACCGCTTTGCTTTCTAAAGCCCCAGGAGTTGTTGTTTTAGACAATCCAGGTGCAAATCAATACCCGATGCCGCTTATAGCTAAAGATAAAAACGAGGTTTTTGTTGGTAGAATAAGACGTGACGAATCAATGGAAAACTGCCTCAACCTTTGGATTGTAGCCGACAATCTTAGAAAAGGAGCTGCTACCAATGCAGTACAAATTGCGGAGTATTTGGTTGAAAATCAATTAGTTTAAGTTTGGAAACCATGCTGCCTACTTACACCAAGCAGCAGTTGGCTTTGAGAAACGGAAAGGATAAGCCAGAAATCTGGATATCGTACAAAAAAGTTATTTACGATGTTGGCAACAGCAGACTTTGGCGCAATGGGAAACATTATGAACATTGGGCAGGCCAGGATCTCACAGAAGAACTTGGGCTAGCACCTCATACAGAACGAGTTTTCGAAAGGCTTGTGGTTGTTGGCCACTTGGTTTGATACAACGGATTTAGCTAATACCATTTTTTGGCTAGAGCAGTCTAAATAAGCCACTAATGGACGAATGAGTTAAATTTTAATGTCGGATGAACCTCTAGCTACTCTTTTTCTGGCTGGCGCAGTCTAAAAAAGCCACCAATTCACCAATTAAAGAATCTTAAAGTTAGAATAATATTCTCCTTTATTTTGAGTAAATTATTTCACTTTAAGACATTTTAAACTTAATCATACCCATTATTTAATTCGTGGCTAAAAAGTATGCAACATCGTAAAAATTCGAGAGTAAAAATCTGAGACAGCACCTATGTTAACTATTTTTCGGGGTAATCATTTCTTAACAATGAATGTGGCATAAGTTGCGAAATTTGCAAAATGAGGAAGGCAGTAGGTATTTTTTTTATTTTCCTTGCAATTACAAATTGTAAACCAACCTCAAACAACGGTGAGATGGTTGGCAAAATAAAAATAGATGGTTCAAGTACGGTATTTCCTTTAACAGAGGCTATTGCAGAAGAATTTAACAAAGCACATCCTCGGTTTAGAATTTCAATTGGATTATCTGGTACCGCTGGTGGTTTTAGAAAGCTTGCTCAAAACGAAATTGATATTTGTAATGCCTCGAGACCAATTGATTCAATAGAAAAAAGTAATCTCTACATCAACAAAATTGAATACTTGGAGCTTATAACCGCATTCGATGGACTAGCAATTTTAGCCCATCCAGAGAATGATTGGCTAGATTATATAACCATTGCCGAACTAAAAACCATCTGGGAACCAGAGGCTCAAGGAAAAATTAAACGCTGGAATCAGATTAGAAAAGAATGGCCAGACCAAGAAATACACCTTTTTGGTGCAGGCTTAGAATCTGGCACTTACGATTTCTTTACCAATAAAGTGGTTGGAACATCACATGCAAGTAGAGGCGATTACACCGCAAGCGAAGACGATAATGTTTTGGTGCGAGGTATTTCTACCGATAAACTCTCTCTTGGGTTTTTCGGATATGCGTATTACGACGAAAATAAGTCGTTTCTAAAACTTATTCCCGTGGTTAACGATTCCCTGAAAACTCCAGTTTACCCAAGTCTGGAAACCGTAATG
>DAIRTB010000073.1:0-7451 GCA_036804105.1 Bacteroidota bacterium
GAATCTGAAGTTCCAGAGCTAAGGGCAAAATATTTTACAGCACCTGGCCAAGAAACATCTTCAACGCCTTCTTGTGCTTTGTGCCACCATGCCTTATTCATACTAACATAGTCGAATACCGGAATTCTACTCGCAAACTCTTGGCGTAAACGATTAGATTTCAGAATATCGGTAAAGTCGTAGAACTGACCAAATTCTGTATCTTTTGCTTTTTTTAGTAGTTTTCTAAGCTGAATATTCTGTTGATGAACTGGATTAAACTCAGGAAATCTGATTTTAGTGGAGAGCACTAAGCCCTTTTTTAAAATATTGCCCAATATTGCCATGTTACCAAATAGGAAGTTTCGGCTAAAATAGGGAATAATTGATACTCAAACAGGGTTTTAGTTTTACTTTTGTGAGAATTCAATTTTAACATACCACAAGCATGAAGGGAATTATTCTCGCTGGAGGCTCAGGAACAAGACTTTACCCACTGACCTTGGCTACAAGCAAGCAATTAATGCCGGTTTACGATAAACCAATGATTTATTACCCTCTTTCAACTTTAATGATGGCGGGCATTAGAGATATCCTGATTATCTCAACTCCTGAGGATTTACCTAATTTCGAAAGACTATTGGGCGATGGAAAACGCTTAGGTTGCAACTTCCAATATCAGGTGCAATTAATACCTAATGGACTAGCTCAAGCTTTTGTGCTTGGAGAGCAATTTATTGGTAAAGAAAAATCTGCACTAATTCTTGGAGATAATATTTTTTATGGAGGAGGAATGGGTAGACTTTTGCAAGCTAATAACGATCCAGAAGGTGGAGTAGTGTTTGCTTACCATGTATCTGATCCTGAACGCTATGGCGTGGTTGAGTTCGATGATAACTTCCATGCAATTTCAATTGAAGAAAAGCCTGCTAAACCAAAATCTAATTTCGCTGTTCCTGGTTTATACTTTTATGATAATGAAGTGGTAGAAATAGCCAAAAACCTTGAACCAAGCCCCAGAGGTGAGTACGAAATAACAGATGTAAATAAGTATTACCTCGCTAAAAACAAGCTTAAAGTTGGCATTCTGGATAGAGGAACTGCTTGGCTTGATACAGGTACCATACAATCGCTTATGCAGGCTGGTCAGTTTGTTCAAGTAATTGAAGAGCGCCAAGGTCTTAAAATTGGTTGCATTGAAGAAGTAGCTTATAATCTTGGTTTTATTGATGCAGAACAGCTTGAAAACATTGCACTACCGCTTGTAAAAAGCGGTTATGGCAGCTATTTACTAAATCTTTTAAATAGATAGTTATGAAGACCATTTTAGTTACAGGAGGCTGTGGATACATAGGCTCACATACGGTAGTTGCATTACAAGAATCTGGTTATGAAGTAATTAGCATTGATAACAATAGTAGATCGCATGATTGGATTACTGAACGAATTGAGCAGATTACCAACATACCTGTAAAAAATTATGCCTTAAATCTTTGCAACAAATCGGCTTTAGAAACACTTTTTGAGATTCTGCCTCCAATTGATGGAATTATTCACTTTGCGGCATATAAAGCAGTTGGAGAATCGGTTAATGCGCCCCTTTTATATTATCAAAATAATTTATTGGGGATGATGAACATCTTGGAAATGGCAGAGAAGCACTCCATACCTAATTTCGTTTTCTCAAGTTCGTGTACCGTTTATGGAAGCCCTGAAAGCTTACCGGTTACCGAAAACTCTCCACTTTTAGAACCAGAATCGCCTTATGGCAAAACCAAAAGCATGGGCGAAAGCATTCTGAGAGATTTGAGCAAAGTATCGAATATCAATTTCGTTTCATTGAGATACTTCAATCCAGTTGGCGCACACGAAACTGCCCTGATTGGTGAGCTACCACTTGGGGTTCCAGATAACTTGGTTCCGTACATTACCCAAACAGCTATCGGCAAAAGAAATGAATTAACCATTTTTGGTGGCGATTACCCAACAAGAGATGGTACCTGCGTGCGAGATTATGTACATGTTTGTGACATTGCCGATGCGCATGTAAAAGCAATAGACTTATTACTAGCAGGCAAAACATCGTCTAAACTAGAAATTTTTAATCTTGGAACTGGCCATGGCGTGAGTGTTTTAGAGGCTGTTGAAGCTTTTATTAAGGTGAGTAAGGTAAATTTAAACTACAAAATTGGCCCAAGACGCCCAGGGGATGTAGTAGAGATTTATGCCGACAACCAAAAAGCGATGGCGCAATTGGGCTGGAAACCCAAATATGGCATAGACGAAATGATGAAAACTGCCTGGAAATGGGAGAAAAGATTAGTTGAACAAGTTAAATAGCAAACTGAATACCTAAATTTGATTTCGATTTAAAAAAATTGGCCAAAGCCACATAATAACCCAATGAGAGATACCCTTATATTCGATTTAATTGAAAAAGAACGCCTAAGACAGGAAGAAGGCTTAGAATTAATTGCTTCCGAAAATTTTGTTAGCCAGCAGGTTATGGAAGCTGTTGGTTCTGTTTTAACCAATAAATACGCTGAAGGATTACCCGGAAAACGCTATTATGGCGGTTGCGAAATTGTAGATCAGACAGAGCAAATTGCCATAGATAGAGCAAAGCAACTTTTTGGTGCAGCTTGGGCAAACGTTCAGCCGCATTCTGGAGCACAAGCCAATGCAGCAGTTATGTTGGCAATTTTAAATCCAGGCGACACTATTTTAGGTTTCGATTTAAGTCATGGTGGCCACCTTACCCACGGTTCTCCAGTAAATTTCTCGGGAAAACTTTATCGTGCCACTTTTTATGGTGTGGAAAGAGAAACTGGACTAATTAATTATGACATTGTAAGAGAAACTGCACACAAAGAAAAACCAAAGTTGCTAATCTGTGGTGCTTCGGCCTATTCAAGAGATTGGGATTATCAAGCGCTACGTACCATTGCCGATGAAGTAGGTGCTTTGCTTTTAGCAGATATCTCCCACCCCTCTGGATTAATTGCTACAGGCTACTTAAATAATCCACTTCCGCATTGCCATATTGTAACCACTACCACGCACAAAACCCTTAGAGGTACAAGAGGCGGATTAATAATGATGGGTGAAGATTTTCCAAATCCTTATGGTTTAACTACTCCGAAGGGTGAAATCAAAATGATGTCGGCTTTGTTAGATGCTGCTGTTTTTCCAGGAACCCAAGGTGGACCATTAGAGCATGTAATTGCAGGAAAAGCCATCGCTTTTGGCGAGGCTTTGACACCAGAATACAAAAACTATTGCGGAAGAGTAATAGAAAACGCACAGGTTTTAGCCAAAGCAATGGTTGAAAAAGGCTACTACATTATTTCGGGTGGAACTAACAATCACTTGATGCTGATCGACTTACGTGCCAAAAACATCTCAGGTAAAGCTGCCGAAATTGCTTTAGGCAAAGCAGGAATTACCGTAAATAAAAATATGGTTCCTTTTGATGATAAATCGCCATTTGTAACCTCAGGCATTAGAATAGGTACTGCGGCGGTAACCACTCGTGGATGCGGAACCGACCACATGTTGCGCATTGCAGAGTTTATTGACAATGCCATTATGAATGCAGACAACGATGCTAAACTTGCCGAAATAAAAATCAATGTTGCAGAAATGATGCGCCAAATGCCTTTGTTTCAATACTAAAAATTTTTGTATGGAAGATGGGAAAGAGATTGCAGCTCTATTAAAACACAATTTGGATAGCATTTTAGAAACTGCAAAAAAAGTAAGAGTTGGCAATCCGGTTAGCGGCTGGAATGGGCTTGAAATCTTAGAGCATCTGTACATTATAGAAAGAAATACCTACAAATTTTTCAGTACAGCGGCAGAGGGAACAGACCCTTTGCCGTTGGTACATGGAAACTCCAAACTTCATCATATGCTGGTAAACAGAATGGATGTAAAAGTAGAAGCTCCTGGGTTTGCAGTGCCTCAAGGTAGGTTTGATAATTTGGAATCTGCTCTTAACTTATTCACAGAAAACAGATTGGCCTTAATAGAATTGCAGGAAAACAAAGCGGTAGCGCTGGAAAAAACGGGTTGGCAGCACCCACGTCTCGGCTTTTTAAACGGACAAGAATGGGGCTACTTTATTGCGCAACATGCCGAAAGGCATAGAATTCAGTGGTCTTTGATTTGCTGATGTGGTGATGTGATGATATGCTGATTAGTTGATTAGGTGATAAGTTGATATGATGATATGATGATGTGCTTTAAACAAATAAACTCAGAAATCCGGTCGTTGAGCTCGTCGAAACCCTAGGATTTCTGAGTTTATTTGTAATTAGTTCATTCTTCCGGTGATGAGATGCCCAATCTACGTCATTGCGGCCTCGACCTGCAATCTCATCGAGAAATCCGCCAAAACGAGCTCTTAAATCGAGTTAACCCGCAACGCATTTTTCAATAAACCCCTCTCTTTTCTCCCCCACTTACTGCCATCCACAATAAAAAGAAAAAATAACCCTTGTATTTCTTTATTTTTGCACCACTTTTAAATGAAAATACTAGACCTCTACATCTTTAAAAAGTTTATCACAGCTTTTTTTTTCGGTATTGGCATTTTTGTTCTTCTCGCAGTTGTTTTCGATTACTCAGAAAAAGTAGAAGACTTTCAGCATGAAGATTTGAATTTGAGGATAATTGTCTTTACCTATTATCTTAATTTCATTCCCTACTTCATCAATTTACTTTCACCACTTTTTATTTTTATCTCCGTAATATTTTTTACTGCTAACCTTGCAGCTAAAAGTGAAATCGTAGCCATGCTAGCTGGTGGTATGAGTTTCTACCGGTTACTCGTTCCCTACATGGCCGCAGCCATCGTTTTAGCTTTTATGAGTTATTTGCTGGCCAGTTGGATTTTACCACCTGCAAACAAGCAGCGAGTAGCTTTTGAAGATAGATATGTGCGCAGAAATATGAACAACAATAGCCGAGACATTCATATTCAAATTGCAGAAGGACAAATTGTTTATGTAGAGAGTTTTAGCGTAACAGATACTGTTGGCTACCGCTTCAGTTTAGAAAATTTCGATGGATTGGAACTGAAAAGCAAAATCTTCTCCGACCGAATTAAGTGGGTTGATAGCACCAAATCTTGGCGTTTGGAAACGTATTACATCCGATATATTGACAGTTTGGAGGAGCGAATTGTGGATGGTTACACCTTAGATACCATTATACCCAATTTAGTCCCCCAAGATTTCAATAAGCCCATTCACGATATTTCTTTAATGAATAATAGAGAGTTAAGAGCCTATATTGATTCGGAAAAACGAAAAGGGAAAGGCAATATTGAGAAACTTCAAGTTGAATTACAAAGGCGATATGCAACTCCATTTTCTACCCTAATTCTCACGCTCATTGGAGTAGCACTTTCCTCTAGAAAGGTTCGTGGCGGCATTGGTTTGCAAATTGGCATCGGAATAACCTTAAGTTTTCTGTACATCGTAATGCTACAGTTTACCACCACTTTTGCCATAAACAGCAATCTATCTCCGTTTTTAGCACTTTGGATTCCAAATATCTTGTTTGGCGCCTTGGCAGTTTACCTTATAAAAATAGCTCCAAAATAATGATTTGGCAGTTTTGGTTGCATTTTATCGTTTTTATCTGGGGCTTTACTGGTGCACTCGGTAAACTGATATCGCTCCCTGCCGATGTTCTTGTTTGGTACCGCATGTTAATTGCATCGGTCTTTATTTTTGGTTATATCAAATTCATAAAAAAACCAATTTGGGTTAGCAAAAAAGACCTTCTTTTACTTTTGGGAACGGGAGCCATTATAGCAGGCCATTGGATTACCTTTTTCCACGCAATAAAGGTTTCGAACATTTCCATCACCTTGGTTACCCTATCTGCAAATGCGCTTTTTACCTCCATATTAGAGCCCATTTTCTTTAAACGGAAATTCCAAGCTTACGAGGGAATTCTAGGTTTGGTGAGTATTCTGGCGCTTTATTTAATCTTCAAAGCCGAAACAAATTATATTGAAGGAATTCTTTGGGCTTTGTTATCCGCATTATTGAGTGCCACTTTTGGCGTAATTAACGGTCGTTTCGTGCAGCGAATAGCGTCTTACAATATTTCCTTTATTGAAATGAGTGGTGGATTTCTATTCGTAGGAATCTTCTTATTTGCAACTGGTTCCATGAATGCCGAATACCTCCAATTAAGTTGGGAAGATTTTGGTTACCTCTTACTTTTGGGCAGCGTTTGTACCGCTTTCGCTTTCGTAATGAGTGTGTACATTATGAATTACCTAACGCCCTACACAGTGGCTTTAACCATTAACCTAGAACCCGTATGGGGAATTATAATTGCACTACTCATATTTGGAGCAGACGAAAAAATGAGTTTCCCTTTCTATCTGGGGGGAACTACCTTAATTGCCACCGTTTTGGCCAACAACTATTTTAAGAAAAGAGCGAAAAGAAAACTTGCAAATGCTTAAAAAACAATCGTTTACATTTCCAAAAACTGCTCGCTTTTTTTCTTTGGGTGATGATGTTTCGCCAAAAAACATTCATTTGGTATTTCATGGATACGGTATGTTGGCCGCTTTCTTCATCAAAAAATTTGAGGATTTGGTTGCTGAAAACAACCTTGTTATTGCTCCAGAAGGCATGTATAGATTTTATACCGCAGGCGTTTACGGTAGAGTTGGCGCAACTTGGATGACCAAAGACGATCGTGAGATGGATATTCTAGACATACAAAACATGCTGGGAATCTTGGTAAACGATATTCAATTGAAGTATCCAAACGCAAATTTTTACTATTGGGGATTTTCTCAAGGAGGCACAACAGCAGCTCGATTTATTTCACTTTCGGAACAGAAACTAAAAATTCAAGGTGTTTGCATTTGGGGAACTTTACTCGCTGAGGATGTTTTACAACCATTTCTAGAAAAAACCAATGGTATTCCCGTGGCACTTGTTAACGGTACAGAAGACGAATTCTTAAAGCAAAGCGATTTTGCTGAATTTGAAGAAAGACTTAAAAAAGATCAAATCAATTTCCAATCGTTTACGTTTTCAGGAAAGCACGAGATAAATGCTGGTGCACTAAAACAAGTTTGGAATTACTTTCAGAGTGTTTCACCCAACCAAGTGTGAGCTTTTGGAAATATAGCTTTGAGATCTAACACAGGCTTTTCAGTAAACAAGCCATAAACGCAAGAGCCACTTCCACTCATCAGGGCGAACTCCGCTCCTATTTCGTAAAGTTTCTGTTTTATAATTTCTACTTCTGGTAATTGGTTAAATACAACTTTCTCAAAATCGTTTTTCACAAATTCTTTCCAATTGGCTAGTGGCTGTTTTAAAATCTCCAGCAGATTGTAATCAGCAGGTTTGGGTATTATTCCGCCATAGGCCATTGCAGTAGAAACCCCAATTCCAGGATGCACCAAGGCTACATACAACTTCGGGAGCTCA
>DAIRTB010000073.1:7461-8566 GCA_036804105.1 Bacteroidota bacterium
AATTTTGGTAGTTTAAATTGAATTGGTTCTAATTCATGACCTTTCCCGAATAAATACATGGGTTTGTTGTGTAAGAAGAAAGAACAATCGCTACCCAATTTTGAAGCTAACTCAACTAATCCTTCAATAGGAAGACCGAGATTAAAATGTTTATTCAAACTGCTTAAGGTAAATGCAGCATCGGCAGAACCGCCGCCTAAGCCAGCACCAGCTGGAATATTCTTGTGTAAATGTACATAAAACTCAGGAAGCTGAAATCTTTCCTTAAGTAAGCTATTTGCTTTCAGCACCAAATTATCTGAATTGTTGCCTCCTGTTTCAATTCCACTAATATGGAAAGCAGTTTTTTCTTGGGGATTTAAATCGGATTCTGGAATAATTTCCAAAACATCGCACCAATTTACAGGCAAAAAAACCGATTCTATGGTATGAAATCCATCTGCTCTTTTTTCAAGTACGTTGAGCCCAAGATTTATTTTAGCGTTTGGAAATACAATCACCTCGTTAAGATTTAAATTCTTTCAAACCAATTTTCAATTTTTATTCCTTCAATTCTTTGAAAGTGCTTAAGATTATCAGTTACTAGAATAAGTTTATTCTCAACCGCAGTTACTCCAATTAAAAGGTCAAACCCGTCATGCAAAGGTTTCCCAATTTTTCTAAGTCTTACTTTTTCTTTTGCATACCTTTTAATAGACCCATAAAATGGAACAATTGAAAGTCCACTCACAAAATTATCTACAGCTAAATGAGATTTAAGTGGGTTATCGCTATTTTCTGCTCCATAACGAAGTTCAGCTACTGAGATTTCTGAAATAAAGCAATTTTCTCTCCCTTTTTCTCTAAATACATCATCTAAACTAAGATCTCCTCTCAAAAAGAAAACGCATATACTGGTATCAATTAAATACTGCACTATAATTTAATTTCTCTTTTTCTGAATACTCTACTTGCTCTAATATCTTTTATAATCTCCTCTGAAGACTTTTCGGAAGTAAAAGCTCCAAAGGAATCATAAAACTTTTTGTCTTTGTTTTTTTGTTCAACTTTCAAAGATTTTGAAAGACTCTCAATCAATTCTAATTTGCTAGCAGAACTAAGACCT
>DAIRTB010000074.1:0-827 GCA_036804105.1 Bacteroidota bacterium
ACCAATATAACCTAGAAGAGCGGCACCAACTGGTTTTGGATATTTTCTAACCGTTCTAGATTGGGTGAAAAAACCAGGAAATTGAAATGCAATCTCCTGAAAATGAGCTGCATTTGTGTTGCTTAATTGAGTTTGAAAAACACTTGGCTTATATCTAGTGTAATCTTTCGCTTTGGTAACTTTCTCTATAAATACTTCTTTGGTAATCTGGAAGATGTTACAAAAAACCGAAGTATCCATGGTTTTAGAAATCTGACTTGGAACCACCATCAAATCGTAAATAGATTGATTTATCACCACCAACTCACCATTTCGATCGTAAATTAAGCCTCTTGAAGGGTAAACCGTAACTTTCCGTATGGCATTGCGTTCTGCGGATAGCAGATAACTTTCATCCAAAACCTGAATAAAAAAAAGCCTAACTAGAAAAATTAGGCAAACTGCGGTTACAATTACTAAAAATACCCCGCCTCTTTCTTTCATCGCTTATACCTTTCTGAACTCCGAGAAAAACGATATAAAATTACAACAAGCAAAGTAAAGAGTGTACTTAAAAACGTTTTTAAAATAATAAATGGAAATGCTGAAAACCTAAACCATTCAAACGAAAACAAAACCAAATGAAACACAAGCAACATAATGGCAGCATAAATGGTAAACTTTAGGAAACCGAATGAGCTAAAAGCATCTTGAGGATCATCGTCGTAACCAGTGCTGCTAATCATAAACTTTAAAAGAAAAAACTTAAAATAAGCCATAGCAGTTAAAGCAGATGCATGCAAACCAGGTGTATTTAAAAACATATCTATGGTTAACCCAGTTAAAAA
>DAIRTB010000074.1:837-8429 GCA_036804105.1 Bacteroidota bacterium
GCAAGTATCAAAGCGAAATATCTGGAAACTGAAAGCGGTAAGACGATTATGAAGAATGCGTACTGATTTATGGTAATAGCAGGATGAATTTCAACAAAATTAAAAATGCTGATTTGCAAAAAAATAAGCACTAACCATAAAACCAAGTTTCTTGAAATCAAACTAATCATAGATTAAATGCCCTTCCAAAGAATCTCTTTCTGCTTTGTAGATATCTTGAATCACAAAAACATAAGATAGCTTTTTAAAATCTGAAAATAGATTAACTTTAATTTTAAAATTCGGACTGCCATCTTCAATTATAAAGTCTGATACAGTTCCAATTGGAAAACCTTCTGGAAAAATAGCCGAATAACTACTTGTAATTACAGTATCTCCTTGTGCAAATTTTGCGTGTTCAGGAATTTCGTTTAAATCAACTTCATTAATGTTCTTTCCACCCCAAGTAATATTTCCAGAATAATCGCTTTTCTTTATTTTAGATGAAATTGAGGTATTCTTGTGCAACAAAGAAACAATGGTGGCAAAATTTGGCGATACTTCTTTCACAATACCCACAATTCCGTTTACGCCATTAACCGCCATATTGGCTTTTATGCCATGGTTTGATCCTTTATTTATGGTGATGTAATTGCTTCTAAAATTGGTACTCACATTTACAACCTTGGCTGCAATGTAGGTGTAGCGCTGTTTATAGAGCGAATCTTCGAACACAATTTTAACATTTGTATCTAATTGCATGGAAGATTTTTGACTGTTCAACAACGCATTGTATTTCAAAACCAAACTATCGTTTACCTCTTTTAAGTACAAATACCCTCTAACATCTTGAAGCTTACTGTAGAAATTACCGGAAATTTGGTTGGCAGAATTGATTGCACTACTTTTCTGAAACGAATTATTTCTCAGGAGTAAGGAAATTGCTGCAATCTCAAGTATGATAAACAAGACCAAAAGCGAGCGCTTACGAAAAAACCTGATAATAATTAACATCTAACAATTACCTCATCAGAAAGCTAAATCTGCCAATATTTTTCAACGCAATGCCTGTACCACGTACTACCGCTCGTAAAGGATCTTCTGCAATGTGTACTTCTAACTTGGTTTTCTGACTAATTCTTTTGTCTAAGCCTCTCAACAAAGCACCGCCACCTGTAAGATAAATTCCGTTTTGGTAGATATCGGCTGCCAATTCTGGAGGCGTAATTTCTAAGGCACGCAAAATTGCACCTTCAATTTTAGAAATTGATTTGTCTAATGCATGCGCTATTTCAGAATAAGTTACAGTAATCTGTTTTGGTGTTCCGGTTAACAAATCTCGTCCGTTTACATGGTATTCGCCTGGATCTTCGTCTAGCTCAGGTAGTGCAGAACCTACATTGATTTTAATCTGCTCAGCGGTT
Source organism: Bacteroidota bacterium (assembly GCA_036804105.1). Lineage (GTDB taxonomy): Bacteria > Bacteroidota > Bacteroidia > UBA7662 > DAIRTB01 > DAIRTB01. The sequence continues at coordinate 2,241 of DAIRTB010000074.1, forward strand.
CTTTCACCAATCAAGATGTTGTGCGCTCTGCGGATGTAATCAAGAATATCGTTTGTAAAAGTATCTCCAGCAACACGGATGGATTGATCGCAAACGATGCCCGCTAAAGCGATAACTGCAATCTCAGACGTACCACCACCTATATCAATAATCATGTTTCCGATTGGTTCTTCAACATCAATTCCAATTCCGATTGCCGCAGCCATTGGCTCAGGTATAAGGTAAACTTCTTTTGCTCCAGCATGTTCTGCTGAATCTCTAACCGCACGTTTTTCTACTTCAGTAATACCAGAAGGAATACAAATTACCATTCTTAAAGAAGGATTTACCAATCTTTTCTTCGGATTGAGGAGTGCAATCATACCACGAATCATAGATTCTGCGGCTTGAAAATCTGCAATAACTCCATCCTTTAAAGGTCTAATGGTTTTTATGTTTTCGTGCGTTTTACCATGCATTTGCATAGCCTGTTTGCCGATAGCTATAATTTTATTGGTGCTGCGATCTAGGGCTACAATAGAAGGTTCGTCTACAACAATTTTATCTTTGTAAATAATTAAGGTATTGGCGGTTCCCAAATCGATGGCAATATCTTGGGCAAAAAAATCGAATAATCCCATATGTTGGATTTTGTGTCTGTTTAGTGTTTAAAATGTCTGAATCCGGTAAAAACCATGGCCATATCGTGTTGGTCGCAAAAATCAATTGAATCTTGATCTTTAATAGAACCACCCGGTTGTACGATATTGGTTATCCCTTCGTTGAAAGCGGTTTCCACGCTATCGGCAAAAGGGAAAAATGCGTCTGATGCCAAAACTGCACCTTTCACTTCGAAATTGAAACTTCTGGCTTTCTGAACTGCTTGTTTCATGGCGTCGATTCTAGAAGTTTGACCTGTGCCAGATCCAATTAACTGTTTGTTCTTAGCCAATATTATGGCGTTAGATTTGGTGTGCTTAACCAATTTCAAAGCAAACAAAACATCATCAATAGAAGATTTGTCTAATGCCTTTCTGGTTACCACTTTTAAATCGGCTTCGGTTTCAACTTTCGAATCTTTGTCTTGCAACATTACCCCATTCAAGATACTTCTGTATTGATTTTGAACTGTTAAAGCTGCTTTCTGAATTAAAATAATTCTATTCTTTTTCTTGGTTAACAAGGCCAGTGCATCCTCATCAATAGATGGTGCAATTAACACCTCGTAAAAAATCTTATCAATTTCGGTTGCGGTTGCTAGATCGATGGCAGTGTTTGTTGCCAAAATTCCACCAAAAGCAGAAACTGGATCGCCAGCCAAAGCTGCAGTCCAAGCATCGAAAACATTCAATCTCGAAGCGCAACCACATGCATTGTTGTGTTTAATTACCACAAAAGTTGGCTCATTAAAATCTGCAATTAAATTTACAGCCGCATCAACATCAAGTAAATTATTGTAAGACAAGGTTTTACCATTAATTTGATCGAAAAGTTGATCTAAATTGCCAAAGAAGCTTGCTTGTTGGTGTGGATTTTCACCGTATCTCAAAGTTGCATGTGTATTGTAACTCGACCGTAAAACTGGAATTTTTTGGTCTCTGTTGAAGTAATTGAAAATGGCAGAATCGTAATGTGCACTCACCGAAAAAGCATAAGCCGCCATTGCAGTTCTATCTTCCAAAGTGGAAATCCCTTTTCCATCAGTTAAGATGGAATGCAAATGTGTGTACTGTTCTTGAGATGGGATGATAAGCGTTTGGTTGTAATTCTTAGCGGCGGCTCTAATCAAAGAAATTCCACCGATATCAACTTTTTCTATAATTTCGTCATGAGAAGCATCAGATGCAAGCGTGGCCTCAAATGGATATAAATCAACAATAACTAAGTCTATCGACTCAATTTCGAAGGCAGCCATTTCATTTACATCGTCAATTACATCGGTTCTACCTAAGATTCCACCGAAAATTTTTGGGTGAAGCGTTTTTACTCTACCACCTAAAATGGAAGGATAGCCCGTTAATTTTTCTACTGGAACAACCGGAATATTTAAAGATTCGATAAATTGTTGAGTACCTCCAGTTGAAATAATTTTTACCCCTTGTTGATGTAATATTTTTACAATTTCGTCTAAATGCTCTTTGTGAAAAACGGATATGAGTGCAGTCTTGATTTGCCTTGGATGCATGCGATATTATCTAAAGCGCAAAGTTAGAAAAAGCAAACCGTTTGCCTATGGTAATGATTGTTTTTTTTGAACATTCTTTTACTCATTTTGTTAATTGGGGTTTTGTAATAAAAATCAAGTTCATCAAATCGATTGCTTAATGTCTTTGCACACCAAAATCAATTAAGGGACATAAGGGACAATTACAAAGGGAAGAAAATACCGGATGATGGTGAAGTTAGCATTTAAATTCAAGCATCACCAGATCATCACATCACCAAATCAACTAATCTTTTGAAGATGTTTTGTATCCCATGAAAAATCCGCCTACTAATGCCAAAGCGAAGATTGCTGAGAATGCAAGCGTAACTTTTTCACCTTGGTAGAACGATTTCGGTACGAATCTGAATTCAATTTCATGCGTGCCTGCAGGAATTATCATAGCTCTTAATGCATAATTGGCTCTGATGTATTCGGCAGGATTTCCATCAATAAATGCTTCCCAACCTTTATCATAATAGATTTCAGAAAACAATGCCAACTGCTCTGAAATGGTATTGCTCTTGTATTTCAAAGTATCTGGCGAATAATAGCTTAAATCTATTTTGGCAGTTGGATCGAAGGTTATTTTCTTGTTTCCGAAATACGGTTTGTAACGCTGATCTATAAAGGCAGTTATTGCTGGATCTTGACCGGCAAGGGTATCAATCTCTTCTTTTGCATCTTTTACAAATGCATAGTTCTGAACAAACCATGAATTGCCCACAGCACCCATGTTTCTTTGAGCTGAGGCACCTCTTTCTTTATCCTGAACAATAATGTATTTAGTGTTGAACATACTTACCACACCTAAATCAGGGTTTTGAGTTGCCAAATATCTAGTTTTTATGTCTTCGTATCTTCCTAGTTTAGCGGCATGATATCCCCCTAAAGATTTATGGAAAAACGATGTGCTGTTCTCGTTAAACGTATTTACGGTTAAATTTAACACCCGGAAATATGGATCTGTATCCTGAAGAATCTGCTGATCTGCATTGGTCATCTGGTACGGATTTTTCAAGGTTCTTTTGGCAACGAAATCGCTATCGTTCAAATATCTTTTTCCAACTCCCCATAAATCGATAATGCTTAAACCGATTATCGCATACAATAAGTAAGGTTGCTTCAGTTTTCCTTCGTTGTAGAACCACAAAGCTGTGGCTATTAATAACACAAAAACCAAAGATCTAAATGCATCGCCAGAAACTAAGCTCGCTCTATCTTCTTGTATGGCATCTACTAATCCAGCAAAGCTTTTGAAGTTTTCGTCAACAGCTGAGTTGAAATCTAGGAACATGCCAGGCATTAGTGCAAAAATCAAACAGAAACCACCCACAACAGCAGTAGAAATAGTTAATGCTTTTTTAAATTCTGCCTTTGGATATGCTCCTTTTAAGTATCTCGAAATAGCCATAAAGCCTAACAATGGCATGGTAACCGATGCTAGAACTTGTATCATCGCAACAGCTCTAAACTTGTTGTAAAGCGGTACATTATTGAAGAAAATATCGGTAAACCATTCTAAGTTTTTACCCCAAGAAAGCATCACGGCAATTACAGTTACACTTAGCAACCACCACTTTTCAGGACCTTTAACCAAAATCAATCCTAAAACAAATAGGAAAATTACAATTGCACCAAAGTAGGTAGGTCCAGCAGTAAAAGGTTGTGTACCAAAATAAGTAGGCACTTGTTTTATGAAAGCATCTGCTTGAGCTTTTGGCACGCCACCAGTTGAAAGCAATTGGTAGGCTTCAGATTTTTTGCTAAGCTCAGAAACACTTGCGCCACCATAAAAATTGGGGATCAAAAATGTGCCTGTCTCCCCAATTCCGTAACTCCAATTCAAGGCATATTCTTTGTCTAATCCAGAACCACTATTTCCTTGATTCTCTAAGGCTTTGAGTTCTGAATTTCCACGCATAGTTTCTTTTGAATATTCCCAAGTGGTAGCTAATGTGGTAAAATTTGCGCCAACGGCTATAATCACGCCTACAATTGCAAGGCTCGTTGCTTGGAAAAACCTAGGTAATTCTTTCTTGCGAATGCTGGTTACTAAATGAAACAAGATGAATAAACCAGCCATTAATCCCAAATAATAGGTTACTTGAAAGTGATTTGAATACACTTCGAAACCCATCCCTAAAGTAAATAAAGCAAAACCATACCAAAGAGACGACTTCGTATTTTTTGTAAATAGCAACCACATTCCTGCCAATACCAATGCCATGTAAGCAATTGCCATTGCTTTGGTAATGTGTCCAACATCGATAATTATTAAATTGTAACTTCCTAACCCAAAGGAGACTGCGCCTGCAAATGCCAAAAGTGGTGAGGCACCAATTACAATCAACAATACATAAAAGCAAATAAAGTAAAGCAAAAATAAACCAACTGGTTGCGGAAGGCTATTCAAGAATATCTCTGTAGAAATCCTCGCAGTGTAATCGCTTTTCTCAGAATAAATCTGGTAAGCTGGCATTCCACCAAAAAGATTGTTCACCCAAAGTGGATATTTTCCAGTTTTTGCTTTGTAATCGTCCAGCTCTTTTCGCATTCCGGTTACTTGCTCCATATCCTCTTGTTTGGGAGCTTTTCCCTCTAAAACTGGAAAACAGTATGCCAGTGTAATTACCAAAAAGCCCAAAACAGCCCATAGATGTGGTATAAACGCCTTCTTATTCTTCATTTTGTTTGTTTGATGCTTCTAAATTAGATAAATTCCAGAGATTAACTCTTTATTTCTTCATAATCGGTAAAGTCGTCGTTTTGTTGTTTCGGATTTACTTTTTCTATGATGATTGATCCTTCTGGTTTTACATTCCGCTTTTGCTGCGGAGCGTTTCTTTGAATGTTGCCAGATAATTTATTCGCCATTCTGATGATGATAATCGGGAGAATATAGCGCACAAATAACCTGAATAAAACAAAAAATATAAGGATAAATAAAAGGATTTTCATAGGTTTTATTTACTCAAATACATGGATTTAGACTTGTACAAGTTCCTAAAATAAGGGTCTTTCAAGTCTTTAATGAAACGGATTGCCTCGCCTGTAGATTTCATTTCGGGTCCTAATTCTTTGTTAACACCATGGAATTTATCGAAAGAGAAAACAGGTTCTTTAATGGCATATCCTTCAAGTTTCGCTTCCAAATTGAAATCGGTAAGCTTATTTACTCCTAACATTACTTTGGTTGCAATGTTTACATATGGAACTTGATTGGCTTTAGCTAAGAATGGAACCGTTCTTGATGCACGTGGATTGGCCTCGATAACATAAACCATTTCGTTCTTAATAGCAAACTGCACATTCATTAAACCCCTAATATTCATGGCGTGTGCCAATTTCTTAGTGTATTCTTCCATGGTATGAATTACCAAAGGCGACAAACCATACGGAGGTAAAACAGAATGCGAATCTCCAGAGTGGATTCCCGCAGGCTCAATGTGTTCCATAACTCCCAGAATATGAACATTTTCGCCATCACAGATACAATCTGTTTCTGCTTCCATGGCACGATCTAGAAAATGGTCAATTAATACCCTATTTCCGGGAAGGTCTTTCAAGAGATTTACAACTGCTTGCTCAAGGTCTTCATCGTTAATTACGATGCTCATACCTTGTCCTCCTAAAACGTAAGATGGTCTAACCAAAACTGGGAATCCAACTTCATGTGCTATTAAAAGTGCCTCTTCGGCAGTCTCTGCAACTCCATATTGTGGGTAAGGAATATCCAATTCTTTCAATAAATCTGAAAATGAACCTCTATCTTCCGACATGTCCATGTCTTCGTAAGAAGTTCCAATAATTTTAATTCCGTGTTCCTTTAATCTCTTGGAAAGTTTTAATGCGGTTTGGCCGCCCAACTGAACAATTACACCTTCTGGCTTTTCTAATTCAATGATGTCTAAAAGGTGCTCCCAATAAACAGGTTCGAAATACAACTTATCTGCAACGTTGAAATCAGTTGAAACCGTTTCAGGATTGCAATTTATCATAATAGC
>DAIRTB010000075.1:0-8401 GCA_036804105.1 Bacteroidota bacterium
CGCAATGGCGTTTTTTAGCTCAAGCCCCGAAGTTTGGTTTCATACTTAAATGTATGCGTCAGCTAATTCCTAATTCCAATGCGGGTGCAATCTCCTAATTTGTAATTAACTGTATTATAGGTTATTCTCCTTTCCGTTTAAAACCATCTCTTAGGGAGTTACCTCTAAGCATTAGTGTTGAATATGGTAAATTGGTGCAGGGAATCTCACAATCGTAGCATCTCGGGTCTTGGGTTGGATATTTAATTTCAACATTTCTTATTTTGAATGATGAAAATGTTGTACCCGCAGGAATTTCTATGGTTGTTGGAGTTATTATTCCGTTTCCGTTTATAATTGGATGAAAATTTTCTTTAATCTTGTTTGATTTGCCCACTAAAAACGCTCCTAGTAAGCCAAAAATTAGTAAGTTGAAGAAAATTGGTTTCCTAAAATATTGAGTGAGAATCTTTCTTTTGATTAGCAGCGGAGAAAGTGCTGCAACCAAAATGAATGCCTCACCGAAGCGCCAATCTGGAGCTAAATAGAACCAAAACAGAACGCCTAAAAATGCTGTAACAATTACTGTTATTTTTAGGAAATCAATTTTGATAATTCTTATTACATTTCCAATAAAGATAAAGAGTGGAAAGACTAGAGATGCTACAAAAAACAGTTGGTTAAAAATAGAAAGTCTCTTCCACCATTCTGGAAACCATTCAGAAAACAATTGATGGGCAGCGATCATATAGTTTTCATTTTGTAATCTTGCAAAACCCGTAACTGTTTCTTTTTCAGTGATTACATGCTCAACTGGCACCTCCCAATCGAAGGCGAACAGGTCTAAAGATGGAAAGGGAAAAACCAACCATCCAGTAGAAATTACGGTTCTCGCAATCCATGGGAATACAATGAAACTTAAAACTGGAATTAACCAAAGCTGTTTTTTAAGCTCAGAACTATATATAAATCCCACAAAAACAAACAACAACAAAATGGGAATTGCAGCCAATTTAACCGTTAAAATGTAGATGCTTAAAATTAGAATTGGAATGAAGCTTTTGAGTTTTATTTCCTGCTTTTCATTCGAAAGCTCAATTATTCTCGAAAAAATAAATAAGGGTACTACGGTAGATAAAAAATCTGGTGAGGGCGACGCTAAGTTTGGTAATAATAAAATCAACACAAACATGGCAAATTGTAGCAAAAAATTGTTTGAGAATCCTTCTTCGTTAAAAATAGATTTTATAATATTAATAAAGTAAACACCGATAACAATGAAGACTGCAAAATTGATGGAAAAGATTTCCTGGTTGAAAACCTCACTAAACGAGGTGAGGGCGAAGAATGTAAAAATATTTGGATTGAAACCAAATCTTCCATGCAAATTAGCTAAGCCTGGAACTGCGGGGAATTCGTTTATCCATTTTATTGCCTGAATGTGGTATAAGCCAGAATCATAGTTTAGAGGTGGGCCAAGGGTTACCATTAGATTAATTCCAACAAAGCCAAGTATTAAAATGGAAGAAATTCGATCATTCCCGAAGAATCTAAAAAATTTAATTTCGTTTCTAAAGTAAAATGCTACTGTTAGCCCAAAAATTAAAAAGGAAATAAGGGTGTAAACATTAATTGGAAGAAAAAGCGAAACAATAGTTGCGAAAGAATTGCAAACTACTAATCCTAAAAACAGCTCTTCAATTGGATGAGCAGGTATTCGCATCATTTTAGAGCATAAAAACCCAAAGGTTGCGAAGAGAAATAATGAAGTTAGCGTAGATAAAAGTAAGGCAATCATTAGGTTGAAGTTTTGAAATGCTGATTAAGGGACGTGCTGATTATGTTATTCCAAATTAGAGAATTTCAAAAATCATTTTAATCTTGAAAATCCCATCACTTCACGTACTTTTTCTGCATTTTCTTTTGAGGTTAATTTTTCTAAAAGCAAGAATGCGACACCTATGGCAGTACCTGGATTCCAAGAGGTTATGATATTATCTGTAACCACTATAGGGTCTTTGGAAATTATTGCGCCGAAAGATTGAAGAGCAGATGTCCGAGCATTACTTTGAAAGGTAGTTGCAGGCTTGTTAACCAAAATACCACTTTTTGCTATTGGAAGCGCCCCTACACAAATGCTTGCAATGGGTTTATTTTGAGCATGGAATTTTTTGATCAGTTGCAAGAAATCTTCATTGTAGGCATCATTATAAAATCCATATTCCTCAAAGCCTCCAGGAATTGCCAGTGCATCAAAATGTTCAGGCTCAATTTCTTCTAATAGAAAATCAACTGAAAATTTTTGATTAAAAGTGCTGATTAAATTTTTTTTAAGTCCGCATGTAAACAATTCTGTAGACCCATCACCATCAATTAGATTCCAACCAATAACGTCAATAAAAGCACTTGCTTCGTATATTTCAAATCCATCGGCTAGTAACAATAAAACTTTCTTCATTTTGATTTTTTTGGGAATCAAATATAGCCTCTTATTTTTTTAATTACTTTAATTGATAATAAACAAAACTCACCTAAGTCTCATTTGAAATTTACCTAAATCTGTTTTTTGGCAGAAATGCTCTGATTTATTGATTGTTTTTCAAATAAATCGTGCATTACTAGTATAAGATAGCCAAATAATACTGCGCCAATAATCAATAGATTGTTAACTATTCCTTCCACAGAAAAGGACATTTTTATTAAAATGGTGGAGATAACGAAACCTGAATTCCGAATAATTTTGTGAAATTCGTCGGAATAGAAAAAGGAAAATAGTAGCAGTAGAACATCAGTTACGATTAGGATGGTAAAGAACTCATCGAAGAAAATATTATTCAAATTTTCAAATGCTAGAATTCCGTTTTGGTAATCTTGAATCGTTTGGTTTATCCAACTGAATAGTGTAAAAAAGGCTAAAGCACCAAGTATAGGTAGCAGAATTATAGATATAACCTCTTTTAGGTGAATAAAGCGTTTGATCTTGTTAGCCTCTTTAACATCCTTATGAGCTACCTGAATAAGACTTTGGTTGTTTTTCTTGTAATAAAAATAAATAAGCACAAATAAAATTAAAGATGTTGCCACATCGTAAGTGAATTTTAAATCATACTTACTTTGAAACCAATTGGTATTAAGTTCTAGGTTTGAAATGTCTTTAAAAATTCTTCGAATCACAATAAGTGTGATAATTTCATATTGCTTACCAATGTAAGTGGTAATAGATTTTGGAAGGAAGAATACAAGCAAATAAACTTCATAAACCAAAATAAAAGAAAAAGGGGTGTAGATTGCAGCTATTGGATTCTTAAATAGTTTGGAATCTATTTGTATAAATCCTTTATTTACAAGTACAATTAATATTAGGTGGCTTAGGTAGCTTAATATTGAAATGCTGAGAATCAATCTTTCGCTATGCTCCTTTATTTTAGGGGCAAGCAACATGTTGATAATCTTGTTAGTAAGATTTTTAACTTGCATTTATGAGGCGTTATACGAGGCATTAAAATGAAATAGATACAACTTACTTTATTTCAAGTGTTCTTGTTTGAAACGTTCGCTACCCTCTTTTGTTTAAACCTAATTAAATGATTTTCAAACGGTAAATCTTGGTTAAAATGCGTCCTTTTTAAATATTTTCAATCAAACTGGTCTAAATAGTTTTTTCTTGATGATTGACAATCTTCAAGTACCTCAAATCTTCTAACCTCAGTAAAAGAGCCTACATCGCTATCACCATTTATTAGAATTGCTCCTACCAAAATAACATATTTACATTTAAAGTTGGTTTTTCCAACGAGCTCGTTTATTCTTTGGTCAATCGCTTCATAAATAACCTCAGTTGTTTCGTATAAAGGTGTATTGGCCCGAAGAATCCTTTCTTTTTCCTTGAATAAAATTTGTTCAATGGTATTCATCTGATAATCGAGATCAGTAATATTTCCAGCTGTGATTTCATTATGAATCAATTTAGCAAGAGCGCCTTTTGCAGCACCACAGCAGCTGCTATTTTTGCTTTGACCTACACGATTTATTTCCCCAATTACCCCTTTTTTGGTAATACCAACATGAGGGCCGTAGTAAATAAAAACTGCTCCTTCGTCTGGAACATGACTTGCAAAAGCTGCCATTCCGGTTAAGCCAGTAAATGGAAATCCATCTAAGCCTCCCATTTTAAACGGCCCTAAAAATTCTTGAGTTCTTACCGGATATTGAATACTGTTTACATCGTCGCTACAAACACTATCGGCCAACATTACCATATTAGGCTCTAAATCTAATTACAATTCAACAAAATCGATTATTTTGTTTACACTGTCTATAGTGGTAATTGCTTTTGGATACCACTTGTTGATTACCGCTAATTTTTCTCGCTTTTTCATAAAATGTGATTCTTATGGTTTAAGACACAATTATGGAAAGGATTTTAAGAAAAAACGAATTTCAAGCATTACTTAAAGAAAATTAAACCAATTATTAACCCGCTTTAATAACCTGAATTTGAGACAAAAGATAGTTGAATAAAGAGGGCTAACTTTACCTTCTGAAAAAAAAATTACCTCACTATCTTAAACCCAATATATCCATTTTTGGTAGCCAAATAAGTGCTTAACCAGATGGGCAACATCATTTCGGTGCTGCGGGCATGGGTAATACCACCGAGATCAATTACATCGTTCCAACCGAATTGCTGCAAGATGCTGTCTACCACTTTTTTCGCATCGGCATCATTTCCGGCCATAAACATGGTAGCATCTCCACCGCATTTGCTGGCATTTACCATTACCTCGCAATTAACTATGTTCAAAGATTTTACCACATGGGTTTCTGGTAAAAGTTTTTGAATCTCTTCACCTAAAGAGTTGGTGTTGGCCAATTCAGGAATCAAGAATGGAGGCATTCCCCTAGAAAAATCTAGCGGATTGCTAATGTCGATTAAGATTTTACCAGCTAAATTTTTTGGTCCTGCTAACCGCATTACCTCTAAGGTGTGCTCTCCTTTAGTGCAATTGAAGATTATTTCACCAAAAACAGCTGCTTCTTCAAATGTTCCTTTCGATGCCGTGCTTCCATTTGCCGTAACCCAACTTGCTGCTTTCTCGTTGTGGTGGGTTCTTGAACCCATTTTTACCTCATAACCCAATTCAATGAGTTTTGTTCCGATGGTGTTTCCAACCATTCCTGTTCCAAAAACGCCGATTTTTTTCATTTTTCTGTTGATTTATTTTTTTGGTTTGTTATTCTAAATTTTATTTCCCTGCCAATATTTTAATTACAATTGTAAAGATTTTTCTGGTTATTAGACACGCTGGTTAATTGATTTTGTGATAGGCTGATGGGATAAACGATTGAGTTTATTTTTCAACAATTCCGTGAAAAACTTGGCTAAACAATAGCGATTAATCCTTATAAAAACTCAGACAAAAATAAATCTTAACCTACCTACAATTTAATTGTACCTATTTGGGTTCTTTAACAAACAAAAATTATCCCCCAAATGAAACTGAGTAAGTATAACATGTACCTCAAGGTAAGTTCAATTGTAATTATCGCATTCTTACTACTCATTCCTACAGGAATGATTACCCGCCTCATCCACGAAAGAGAATATGTTCAACAAAACGCCATTAAAGAAGTTAGCAGTAAATGGGGTGAAGCTCAAACCATAAGCGGGCCATTTATCTCAATTCCTTACTACAAATACATCAAACAAAGCGACAACACTGCCGACAATAACAAGATTGTTAAAGTAAAAGACTACATCCACATTTTACCAGCCCAGCTGAAACTAAATGGAAAAATGCAGCCAACTCTTAAAAATAGAGGTATTTACAACATAGTTGTTTACAATGCCAACGTAGAAGTAAGCGGCTATTTCGATCCCATTAATCTTAGCGAACTAGACATCCCATTAGAGAATATTCGGCTTTCAGATGCAGTTTTAACCACAGGAATTACAGATTTAAGAGGTGTAAAAGAGCAAGTACAATTGAATTGGAACGATTCTTCTACGCTTTTCAACCCGGGTGTTGTTTCTAACGATGTAGTTAAGAGCGGTATCAACGCTCAAATTGCAATCCAAAATGCCGATAGTAATCAATATAAATTCTCTTTCGATCTATCCTTAAAAGGTAGTGAGTTTTTATACTTTACCCCAGTTGGAAAGAATACCGAGCTGGCCTTTCAATCGCCATGGCAGCATCCTAAATTTAATGGGGCATTCTTGCCAGATACCAGCAATACCAGCGCCAGTGGTTTCAATGCGAATTGGAAAATCCTTCACCTAAACAGAAACTACCCGCAGATGTGGGTTGGCCCTCAATACGAAATCGGCAGTTCTGCATTTGGTATCGATTTGTACGTTCCGGTAGATAATTATCAGAAATCTTTCAGAGCAAGTAAATATGCGGTGTTGTTTATTGCTTTCACCTTTATAACCTTCTTTTTTATTGAAGTACTCAATAAAGTTTTCATTCACCCAGTGCAATACATTTTGGTGGGCATAGCGTTAGTGGTTTTCTATACCTTATTGCTTTCGTTTTCAGAGCACATGGCCTTTAATTTAGCATTTTTAATTTCTGCATTGGCAACCTTACTCTTGGTAGCAGGTTATGTGCGGGCAATCTTAGGCAATGCCAAATTTACACTATTAATCAGCGGAATTCTTTTGTTGATGTACAGTTTTATCTTCGTAATTATACAGTTGCAAGATTTCGCCTTGCTGTTCGGAAGTATCGGTGTATTCATTATCCTCGCAATTGTAATGTATGTTTCTAGGAAAATTGATTGGTATAATCTCAATCCGGAGGCAAATAATAAGCCTTATTCAGTAGAAGAGAAGTAGTTTTAAACTCTATGCTTTCTCTATGTTTAAAAAATTGATTTTAAACATAGAGAAAGTTAAGGGTATTATGAATTGAGGTAGGAATATTTATAGACTTGTTTTTAAGAAATATATTCATGATCTAGAAAGAAATTTTAAAAGGGTTTTTTAATTGGATTCTGTCTCGTATCATAAAAAACTAATAGTTCAATTTGGGTTTCTGAAATTCTGTATATCAACAGATTATGTTTTGTAATTGGAACTTCATAGACACTTTCGATTTTTGTAAATCGGAATTTTACAAGATTTGAACTAAGAATATCAAGCGTTTTTTGGGTTTTTTCCACAAAGGACGAAGTAACTTGATCACCCCAATTTTCGGTTAGGTAATCCGTAATTTTATTATAAGATTCTATTGCCTTTTCGGTCCAAAAAATGTTTACCATCTTTTTAATTTTCCAACTGCTTCTTTATGAGGTATTAAAGCTCCGTTATCTGCTTGGTTAATTGCCTCCTGAATTTCTTTCTCTAAGTCTATGTCCCAATTATTTTGCTTTGATTCTTTGGAATTAATTTTTATTAGTGCTTCAATTTTCGATAATATTTTCGGATCTTCTATATCCAACAATAATTGTATTAAATGGAGTTTTTCAGCTTGTAAATTCATTTGGAATAAATTTGGATTAGAACTCAAAATTACAAAATTCCTAGTAGGTTTTATTCACTGCATAAAATTGGGTTACAAACACCTCATTCCTTATAACCCACAATTCTCGATTTTCTATCTTTGCCCAAAAATTAGAAATCGGGAAATCAGCTTAGGCAGATTAAAAAGCATTTAGCTGAGTTTTCAACAATCTACAATTAAATGAGCAATCAACAAGCTTTTATAGATTACCTCTACACCAGAATTTCTGCTACCAAAAAAGAAAAAATGTTAGCAGCGCTAGAGAAAAGAACAAAGGCAGTTACCGTGGTGGTAGAAGACATGTATCAGCCTCAAAATGCCAGCGCTGTATTAAGAACTTGCGAGTGTTTTGGCGTTCAAGATGTACACATTATAGAAAACGAACATCCTTTTTTACCAAATCGCCACATTGTAATGGGAGCAACGCATTGGCTTACTTTGCATAAATATCAAGAAGAAAAAAATCCTTTGGTAACCTGTTTAAGTAATTTGAAATCAGCAGGTTATAAGTTAGTCGCCACTACTCCAAACGAAAGAGCAGTTCCCATAAACGAGCTAAATCTAGATCAACCCATTGCCTTAATTTTCGGAACTGAACTCACGGGGATATCTGAAACTGCCAAGCAAATGGCCGATGAGTTTGTACACATTCCCATGGCAGGTTTCACAGAAAGTCTAAATGTTTCTGCAAGTATGGCCATTTCCATTTACGAAGTAACCAAGCGTTTACAAGCCTCTAACTTACCTTGGAAATTATCAGAAGAAGATAGAATTAAAGTACAATTAGAATGGCTAAGCAACCAAGTTAAACGCTACGACCTCTTAGAAGAATGGTTTTATTCGATGTGATTATTGATTTTTGATGTTGGATTTTTGATGCTGGATGTTAAAAGTTTGTTTAACTTTTCTTTTCC
>DAIRTB010000076.1:0-2100 GCA_036804105.1 Bacteroidota bacterium
TGATGGTACAAAGGTTACTGCCAAATTAGTAGAATCGCTCATTGATCCACAATTAGTGGTAATTAAAGCGCAGGTTGGAGCAGAAATTTACAATTCTGGGAAATTCTCTGAGGCCGCCAGTTTATTCAGACAACTGGTTTTTAATGATACGTTGGAGGAATTTCTAACCCTTAAAGCATACGAACAATTTTAATTTTTTTCTAATAATTTTTTTAAACACAAAATCATGAATCGTCAAGAAAGAATCGATGCACTGAAGAAAGATTGGGCAGAGAACCCAAGATGGACAGGTATCAACAGACCCTACACTGCAGAAGAAGTTGTAGCCGTTAGCGGATCTGTACAAGTTGAGTACACACTAGCTAAAAACGGTGCGGAAAAGCTTTGGAATAACCTACAAACCAGAAAATGGACGGCGGCTTTGGGTGCACTCACAGGCAATCAAGCCATCCAAGAAGTTCAAGCTGGTTTACCTGCCGTTTATTTGTCGGGCTGGCAAGTTGCTGCCGATGCAAATTTGGGCATGGAAATGTATCCAGATCAGTCGTTGTATCCTGCGAATTCTGTTCCATCGGTAGTGAAAAGAATCAATAACGCTTTCACAAGAAAAGACCAGATTCAGTGGTTGAATCAGGATGGCGATATCGATTGGTTTGTGCCGATTGTTGCAGATGCAGAAGCAGGTTTCGGTGGAAATCTAAATGCTTTTGAGTTGATGAAAGGAATGATAGAAGCAGGTGCGGCAGGTGTCCATTTCGAAGATCAGTTGGCTTCGGCAAAAAAATGCGGTCACTTGGGTGGAAAGGTTTTGGTGCCCACTCAAGAGGCGATTAACAAGTTGGTTGCAGCTCGTTTAGCTGCTGATGCAATGGGTGTTCCAACCTTAATTATCGCAAGAACTGATGCAGAAGCAGCGAATTTAATTACCACTGATATTGATGAGCGTGACCACAAATTTATTGTAGATTCTAAAAGAACGAGCGAAGGCTATTTTAATCTAAAAAATGGATTAGAAGCAGGTATCGATCGTGCGATTTCGTACGCTCCTTATGCCGATTTGATTTGGATGGAAACAGGAAATCCAGATTTGGCCTTGGCTAAGGCTTTTGCTGATGGTGTTCATGCAGTTTATCCAGGAAAAATGTTGGCGTACAATTGTTCACCATCGTTTAATTGGGCAAAATTTATGGATGTGAAAGCGATGGAAACATTTAGAGAAGAGTTGGCAGAGATGGGATATAAATTCCAATTCATTACCTTAGCTGGCTTCCACGCATTGAATTCTTCAATGTTCGAGTTATCTAGAAACTACATGAAAAGTGGCATGGCTGGATTCTCTGAAATGCAACAAAGAGAATTCGCCATGGAAAAAGAAGGTTTCAGCGCCATTAAGCACCAATCTTTTGTGGGTACTGGTTATTTCGATGCCATACAGAATGTTGTACAGCAAGGTTTGTCGTCAACCACAGCTTTAGCTGGAAGTACAGAAACCGATCAGTTTCATTAGAAATTGATTTCAATACTTATGAAGAGAGCGAAACGAAAGTTTCGCTTTTTTTATAATGCGATTTTTAAAGATTTCGGATGATGTTAGCAAGTTTGGGTTTGTGATCCTAACAAAAAAATAATTTAGTTTAGTTGTATACAATGCCTCTTTTTATTAAAAATACATTATTTTCGTTTGCTTTTAAGTCAAAAAGAAATCAGAAACTAAATTGTAAAATGATGTTGCAAAAGAGAATTTCACTACTACTAATTTTTGTTTTTATAACGCTAGGTTACGCTTCAGGACAAAAATTGAGATACAAAGATTTCAAAGACGAAACGTCTACAAAAAATTATCGGGAGAGGATAGTAAGTCAGAAATATTCTCCTCTTGCTGCTGGATTAGGTAACTACTTTTTTCCAGGCGCTGGATATTTATATATAGGAGAACCTTTAAGAGGAGCATGTTTTTTTGGTGGCGAACTTCTTACGAGTAGTGTTATGATTTATGGATTCGTTATCTCTTTTGGCGAAAGGAATAACAATAATCAGATTAGTCCTGCTAGAGCTCTTATGATTTCGGGGTTAGCTGCTACAGGAATAATTCGTACCTGG
>DAIRTB010000076.1:2110-8338 GCA_036804105.1 Bacteroidota bacterium
TTATTAGCCACTGCTGGAATTCAACTTTGGAGCATTTTCGATGTGGTTCATGTTGCAAAAGTAAAAAACTTAGTTTACCAAGAAACTGGATTTACCTTTCGTTTACAACCCGATTTAATGCTTGTAAATCAGCATAATACCAACAACCCAACTTTGGGTTTTAAGTTAAGTTTAAATTTTTAACCCCTCTTCAACTCATAAACGTAACAAGCAACCTCATCAAAAACTCTTTCTTATATGAATTCAAAGCCAAGACGCTCATAAAAACGATGTGCTTTGGTGTTCGTTTTTAATGGATCAATAAGAATTCCATCAACATTTGGATTTGAAAAACATCTTTCAATGGCAAGGTTCATCATAATTGTACCGTAACCTTTGTTCAGATTATCTTCTTCGCAAATCCATATGTCTGTTGCTCGTTTGTTAGGACTTACATTTTCCCAATAATGCGATTCTTCTAGGTAAGGATCTATTATTTGAAGAAATCCTATTGGTTCGCCATTCAATTCAGCAACCAACTGTTCCCTCCATTCAGGGTTTCTGGCGAGTTCAATTTCCCAATCCCAATCATCCTCATCTGGATCACAGTCAATTACATATTGTTTGGTATCCCAATATTCAACAATTTCAAGGTCATTTGGGGTAGCTGGTCTAAGGGTGAGCATGGGGAGTTGTATCGTATTGCTGAAAGATAATCAAAAGTTACATTTCCCATTTAATCTCTATTCCCGTTTTCTTTATCTCATTTGGAAAAGGATTATTTGAAAAGAAATCTTGCTTGGATATGGGATGAGGTTCAATTCTAGGGTCGAAATTTGCTGCTAACAACATCAATTGAACTTGGGTATCAAATTTATCAGAATCGCTGAGGTTGTTTATTATTAAAGCAATATCAATGTCACTTTCTGGTCTTTCTTTGTTTTTTGCGTAGGATCCAAACAAATAAGCAGTAACATAACCTGGTGTTTGTTTTGCAACGGTTAAAATATACTGTCTAATTAAATTATCAGTTTCTTTATCCATTTTCTGTTGATTTTAAGTTCATTAATCCATTTAACAGTGAATTCTGGAGTGCACTTTTTTTGAAAACTCATTTTGTAGTCATCATAACGTGTATTAATATTGAATGCTGTAACAGTAGCAAAGAATGTTTTTTGTTCATCTGTTAATTCTAAACCACATTGTTCGGCAAGCCTTAATAAATTGTGGATAAAAGGAGGATGGCTATTATTTGTTTTACGAACAAAGCTTTTAATAGTTTTTCAATCATCAAATGACCAACAAATAACGACCAATTGAATTTTTTGTTTTCATACATCGTAATCATCGTATCATAATCATCATCCGACGTATCAGACCAGAACTTAATCAACTTCTCCTTATTTAAATCATGTTGTTCCACTTTTCAAATTTACAAAATTTTTATTTAGATAAAAGTTAGCTACAAACCTGAATTTTATTCTTTATCCTTCGTTCCTTTTGTCAATATACGCTTGGGTTAAAGTCAGCAAGAATTCCGGATCTTGCATTGTTTTTATAAAATTGATTGCTTCATCCTGATTAAAATACTTATCTAAAAAAATCTTGCCGTGTTCTGTTATACCATATTCTTTGGGAGTTCCATTTTTAAAATTTTGGGTTATTTGTATGTAGTTATTGTTGAGCAGGATTTTTAGAGTCCCTGAAAGATCTGATGGAAAATCTGCTCGATCGAAAACTCTAATCAATGTATAAATAGATCTGATTCCAGGGTTGCAAGAGATTAAAAACAATATTAAAAGTTGTTTAAGTTTCATTTGTACATAGCTGTTAAAATCATAGAATCAAAATTCCCTACAAACTATAATAAAAATGCACAACCTCTTCTGCAGCAGTTGGTTTGGTTTTATGGTAGAAGTCGATGGCATAATCGTCAACCTTGTCTGCTTGAACAAAAACTTCTTCGAAACCTTGTTGTTGGCAATAGTTATTAGTGAAATCAATCAAGCTTTTGCCAACGCCTTTTCTATGGTAATTGGTCAATATTGCGAGATCGTAAATGTAAGCTAATGGTTTTTTCGAATAATATTGGTTAAGCACATAAACAGTTAATCCACCAATAATTTTGTTGTCGGTTTTAGCAATTACCGCAAAGAAGTTTTCTCTTTCTAGAAGTTTTTGAAGATGTTCATCTTCAGGGATTTCGAAGTTTTCCATTTCAAAGACATCCTCGAAAATGTAAATTAGCTCCTTAAATTCTGCAAGGTTTGTTGAGGTATGTATTTCGATTTCTATTTGCATGATGAAGCTATTTTTAAGGAATTTGAATCAAACTAAATTTCGCTCTTTCAAGAGGCTTTCAACTGCTTTTCTTCTTTTGTTTTGAGGGTCATTTATCAATCGGTAAATAAAATACAGCGGAATTAAGGTTACCAAACCCCAAGAGTTTTTCGCAACGCTGTATACTATAATTGCAACTAAAAATCCAATAAAGAAAGCATTCATTTTTGCAGTTGACTTCAGTTTTTTGGCTTCTGCAATAAGCTCTTCATTTGTTAATTCAGTTAAGTCTTTCTGATTAATTTCCATGGATTTCTATGATTTTTTTCGCTTACCCGAAGATAGTAAGGCGTTACTCGAAAATCAAAATTATGATTTAAGCAAAATCAAGAATGTCTGAAGCATTGCTTTTAAAATTAAGTATAAAACCTAATACAAGATTTTTAATGCAACGCAGATGACACAGATTAGACGGATTTTCACGGATTTTAAAAATGAATAAAACTCAATTATAAATAAAAATCTGCGCTGCTTGCATCCGTTTCATCAGCGTTCCAAATGGATTATATCGTCTTTTAAAACCCAAGTCTATTACGCAGATTTACTCTTCTTACCCTCCAGACTGGCTTTCAACATATCCATTAAATCGTCACTTTGTTTTGGCATTACCCTCATTTTAGGCTTAGCCACTTTTTAACCTTTCGCCTTAATATTTTTAGAAGATTTTCAGTGTACGTGTCTTTATAGGCTTCTATGTCACTAAGCCTATCGAAGTGCCCTAAGCTGTTAGAACCTTTAATCTAATTAGAATTTCAAACGAAATGGTAGTTTACAATTTCGATATTTACAGGGCTTATGAAAACTAAATTTTAGATAGGAAGTTGCTTTAATGAATTCAGAGAAAAATCCAACAAAACAACTTTTTGAGAGTTTAAAAGAAAACTATCCATTATTTGCTGAGTATGTTACCTTGATTGAAAAAGGTCTTAGGAGGCAAGCTCTAAAAGTATTAGAGCAGTTTCTAAATCAACAATAAGTTGGAGTTATTTAGAGAAGTCAGATTTTTGCAAAGCATTATTTAGTTCAACTACAACTGCATTTGAGGATATTTATTTCATTTTAACATCGAACTTGGCTGATATTCTTATTAAACCAACCTTACTTGAAATAACTATCCAAGAACCCAATAATTATTTGGTGTTTAAGAGGTACGGACAATATTTTCAAGAAACCGAATTTTTATAAAGAGCCTATGAATTAAATACCATTGACCATTCAATCAAGATTTTGCTCCTAAACCGACTCGAAAAAGACTTGTGGTTATCAACCCATCATTTACCCGAGGTGTATCTTGGAGAGCTACATAACGATGAAACTGATCTCAAACTAGCATTTTCGATTTTGGATAATCTTGAATCACAACTCAAAACCGACTTTTTCGATCGGTTTGTAGATTACCAAAATAATATTGAATTATATAAATCATTTATCTGACAACCAAATACCCTCATCAAATGAACCTCGCAAACTTCACATACTTCTTCATTCTACTCATCCTCACTGCCTGTAGCCACCGCCCAATTAAAACACCCGAAAAAGGAATGGAGCAATTCGAAGTATATAAAAGCAAAGAAAAATTTCAAGAAGATTACGATTTATTTTATCCCAGACTTGCGAACCCAAATCTTAAAGAGTCTCTAACAAAGAAAATAAATTTAATTGCGAAAGATTTTGAAACACTTGCTGCTAAAGGTATTGCTACTGAAAAGGAATATCATAATGCGATCAATAAGGGACTTGCCCAATTTTCTGATCTAGAATTAGATACTGAAGACAGGGAGCGTGTTTGTAAGTACATCGAAGAACTAATGGATATTGTTGATCTTGAAAGTTCAGGCGGGCATTTAAACGAATTCATGTACGGATTTGATCTATAAGTAATAATGAAAAAGTAGTAAGGTGAAAGCTGTCAATGCTTATGACAAAGACCTACCCAATTCCTGAAAGATTTTTCTGCTTTCGGGAGGTTAGAAGCAAGCGTCAGTCAATTCCTAAATCATAAAAGCAAAAGGTAAAATGAGTTGGCAAAACTAAAGTGGTCGAATCTGACCACTTTAAATCCATCGAATTCGATGGATTTTAAAATAAACCCTCTACTGCACCAAAATCAAATAATTGTTCTTCTTACCTTTAGAAATCAACAAGAATTTGTTGTTCAACAAATCTGCTGAGGTAATGAGCTGATCTTCAGTTGAAATCTTGCTTTTGTTTAAGCTTAATCCGCCGCCAGTAATTAATTTTCTGCATTCGCCACGTGATGGGAAAATGTTGGTTTTGTCTACCAAAAGGTCTATGGCCTTAATTCCATCAGCTAATAAGTTACTTTCCGTTTGATACATCGGAACGCCTTCGAAAACCGAAAGAAAAGTTTCCTCGTTTAGCTGTTTCAAAGTATCGGTTGTGCCTTTACCAAATAGAATTTCCGATGCTTCAATAGCCAAATTCAAAGCTTCTTGGCCATGAACTCTCTTGGTAATATCTTCAGCTAAAGCTTTTTGCAGAATCCTTAAATGCGGTGCTTGAGCATGCTCTTGAACCAATGCATCGATTTCCGTCTTCGTCATCAAAGTAAAAATCTTGATGGTTTTCTCTGCGTCCGCATCCGATGTATTCAACCAATATTGGTAAAATTTATAAGGCGATGTTCTTGCAGGATCGAGCCACACATTTTCCCCACCTTCAGATTTTCCAAACTTGGTGCCATCGGCCTTAGTAAGTAGGGGAGTGGTAAGTGCAAACGCTTCGCCACCTTCCATGCGTCTAATTAGCTCAGTACCAGAGGTTATATTTCCCCACTGATCGCTACCGCCCATTTGAAGTTGTGCTCCGAAATTTTTCCAGAGGTAGTAAAAATCGTAGCCTTGAATTAATTGGTAGGTAAATTCTGTGTAAGAAATGCCGGTTTCCAGGCGCTTTTTAACAGAATCTTTGGCCATCATATAGTTAACGGTAAGGTGTTTGCCCACTTCTCGCAAGAATCCAAGCAGACTGAAATCCTTAAACCAATCGTAATTGTTCACCATAACAGCAGCGTTCTCACTTTCGAAATCCAGAAAGCTGCTTAATTGACTTTTTAAACAAGCTACATTGTGCTGCAAAATTTTTTCAGAAAGCAGTTTGCGTTCCTCAGATTTTCCAGATGGATCGCCAATCATACCAGTTGCGCCACCCACTAAAGCGATGGGTCTGTGGCCAGCCGCTTGAAAATGCACAAGCGTCATAATCTGCACCATGTGCCCCACATGAAGCGAATCTGCGGTTGGATCGAAACCAATATATCCACTGCTTTGACCTTTCAAAAGCAGTTCTTCAGTTCCGGGCATAACATCGTGCAACATGCCTCTCCAGCGCAATTCTTCAATAAAATTTATCATGGTAATAAGATTGGCTGCAAAAATAACTGCAAACTTTGCAACACTTGAAAACATTTCTCGTTTTTGTTCGGTAAACAATTGCTAAAATTGTAAACGCTATTACTTTTTATATGCCAAAGAGCGCAAAATATTTAGGTTTTTTACTTTTTTTATGGATGATTTCTGTTGCTGCTCAAGCACAGGAAGCACGTAAATACTCAAACGATTTCTTAAACATTGGTGTAAATGCCCGATTCCTTGGCATGGGTTCAGCCGCAACGGCCCTGGCAACCGATGTTTCTTCAACCTATTGGAATCCAGCTGGATTGGCGAGATTAGACAACGAACGTCAGCTTTCCTTAATGCACAACGAATATTTTGGTGGAGCGGCCAACTACGATTATGGCGCTTTGGGCTTCAAACTAGATCAAAATAGTGGTCTTGGCTTTGCGGTTATTCGTTTTGGGGTGGATGATATTCCGAATACGCTCAACTTAATAGATCCAAACGGACAAGTAAATTATAACAACGTAAGTTCCTTTTCAGCAGCCGATTA
>DAIRTB010000077.1:0-8329 GCA_036804105.1 Bacteroidota bacterium
AAAAGCCGCCTAATAAATAGACGGCTTTCCTCATGCGAAATAATTGGTTTTATTTTCGAATGAATAATTGACTGGTTGATGTACCTAGTGAATTAATTATTCTTACTTGATAAATACCTTCTTGAAGATTTGACAAACGGATTTCGAATCTATTTGTACTTTCAGTAACGATGTTCTGTTGTTGCAATCTCCCAGCAATATCAATAATCTGAATTGAGGTGGTTCCAAAAAGTGGGTCATTAAATTCTAATACAACGAAATCTGTTGCTGGATTTGGATAAACTTTAAAGCTATTACCAGCAATGTTATTAACTGAAACACTTGAAGTGAAGTTTGCACAAATTGTATCGTTGTTTGCATTAACATCGTTAGGTACAATAGCTCTAACACAAAGTTCGTAGTTACCACCTTGAGTTGGTGCCCATGGTGTGTTGAATGTTAATTGAGCAGTATCTCCAACTGCAATGGTATTTCCAAAACCTTGTTGAGAAGTTGTTACACCATTTACAGTATAAACTAAGTCGAAACCACCAGAAATTGGTAGCGTACCCACATTTCTAACCACTACTTTAACAGGCGTGGCTGAATTTACAGGAACTCCAGTTACTGGAGTAATGATGCTTTCGATAGTTGCATCTACAACTTGGTTAGAGGTTACCGTTACTACAACTGTATCCCGTTTGGTACAATTGCCATCAGTTACAACGGCTACATAAGAGGTAGTAATTGTTGGAGAAACAACCAAGGTATCGCCAGTTCCTAATGATGTGCCTGCCAAGTTAAACCACTCGATTGCTGAAGCACTTGTAATAATTAATGTAGGATTTATATTACCGATGCTAGTAATATTCGCAGGCCCGCTTAGGCTCCAATCTGATGCATCATTTGTATCTTCTCCAGATCTGATTAAAGCTGCATGTGATGTATTTCCATTTATAGATCCAGTCCAATCAGAAGAACTAACTCCCAAATTTGCTGGGAATGGACTTGCACCATATTTCATTACATCTAAAATATCATTGTTGTTATCGTATAATACAAAACATGCAGGATTACTAGAAGACTGAAAAATATTGTTGTTTGCACCACCCATATAATATAGGTTGTTGGCAATATCGTTTGTTCCAGGACCTGGTAAAATAAGTGCAACAGAACCGCCTTGAAGTACAGCCCCAGCCGGGAAAATAAGGTCTAACTGAGTTGTATTATATACAGCAGTAAACTTCTTACCCGAGAGAGAAATAGGTGATCCACCTGTATTGGAAATTTCGAATATATCGTCTGCTGCTGGTAAATAACTAGGAAAAACAGTTTGACGACCATCAGCCCCACCACCTCTAAAGTACATAATCTCGGTAATTAACAAGGTACCGCCACCAATATTGCTGTTTACAACTAGGGTTGCAGAAGAACCTAATACAATGGTCTGATCTGGGCCTGCATTTAAAACAATATAATCATCTACGTAATTTAAAGTGTCTGAAATAGTCACATTGTTTTGATTGTCTGTAGCCCTAACAAAGTATTTTACTGTATCGTTAGCATTTTGAGCAGGAATTGTTCCCGTGTAAAATCCAGTTCCAACATTTAGCGTCATAGCTACTGTTTGAAAAGAAGCATTGTTTACTTGATAGAGCAATTCTACAGAACTTGCTGGAAGAACGAAGTTAACTTCTGCGGCAATTAGCTTACTTGTGGGAAAACATTCGTTTGTTGCGATGGTAATTGAGTCTAGACTTGGTTGCGTAGGTTGGAAAATCTGCAAACCATCAATAATTGTTGCGTTTAAAGGACTTCCAGTGTAATCGTAACGTACACTTGTAAGAAATGTAATTTTAACCGTATCTCCGACAAAAGCATCCAAATTATATTCTAGATCCAATGTATCAGAACTTGCGGCTGTGTTAGCAGGACGGAAATCTGAACTTGTATAACCAATAGGTGTTGCAGGAACGTCGTTAATTAAAACTCTAAAGTTATTATTTACAGCACTTGATCTGTATAATTGTTGTAACCTAAATTTCATGGCTAAACGAGAGAGCGTGTCTGCTCTTACAAAGAAAGTTGCAGTAGCATTTGAATTTGGATTTAAAACATCCCAGTTTGCTGCTGTAGGAACTGACCAAGGAGAACCAGTTGCCGAACCAGAAAACACCAAACTGCTATTTCCATTAATGGCTAGGTTGTTTGCACCAACAGTTCCAAGTATTTCTAATTTAGCGTTAGGGCCTATGGTTGTGCAAGCCGAAGCTAAATCTGAAGCAGATTCGAAGTTATTGGTGTAAGGAACGGTAATGAATAGCGTTAATTGATATTGGGTACTTACAATGGTTGTATCGTTGTTTTTGTTGATGTCGCCAGCATTTGACACCCAAACAGTAAGGGTATCTAAATTAGCAGAAAATACAACTGGAGCATTAAACGTATACAAGGTTGTAGTACCCGTTACAAACGGACCGTTTACTGTTTCTGTAATTACGGTGCCTGAATTAAGTCTGAAGCTTGCTATAACAGAATTGATGGTATCAAGACCAGAATTTACAATTTCAACTTGAATGGTCTGGCTTAGAGAACTTACACAACCACCAGAAAATTGGTTACTTGATCCATTTTGAAGGTTAAATATGTTTCCAATTGCAACATCAATATTAACAGGCGAGAATTCAATAGCACCTATATCTGGAGTTGCATTGCGAGTTACTCTATTAAAATCAGTGGTTATGTACGATATTGGGAAAGCAGATGCATTCAATACTGCAGACTGTGGCGTTAAATCTCCAGAAGCAAGATTAATATACTGTGGATCTACACTGAAACTACTAGAATCGAACCCAGCACCTTGCCAGTCTGCAAGTGTTACAAAATTATTTGTGGTTCCACCTCGGTTACCAACAGCTTGAATTCCAGTGCCTAAACTGTTAAGGTAAATGTTATTATTGTTTGAGATTACTGTAGACGCAAGGTTCTCTATATAAATTCCTTGTTTTTCGCCTGTTCCACCTTTAGTTAAGGTTATGTTGTTGTTTCTTGCAGTCATGTTAGAAACAGTTCCTTGGTAGTAAATACCTCTTGCATCACCTGCAGTTGCTGCTACGTTATCAATTGAAAGCGTATTGAAATAAACTTCTGCATTTGCCGAGTTAACTATTAATACACCATTGGTAGTAGAGTTAGAATTAAGGTTATAAACTAAATTATTAAAAACCTTATTGCTTTGAGCTGCTGTAGGCGAAGAAGTAGTAATTCTAACACCATAAGCTGCTGTTGTAAGCGCAGTAGCTGAAGTATGAGAATCGTGAATTCTATTACCATCCACAATTACATTCTGATTTCCAGCCTCTAAGTTTACACCATAAAAAATTACATTGTTTGTTCTAGTTAGTCTATTAATATCATTACCTCTAACAATGTTACTATCTGTACCTAATAAATAAACCCCATGATTATAAAAGTCCGTAATTATGTTATTAGAAATTATATTACCGTATGATGTATTGGTAGAGCCAGCTGTACCATTTAAACGGATACCGTAAAATCCACCTGTTATTTGATTAGAATCAATAACGTTATTGTTGGCAGTAGTTGGAGTAATATTTGTTGTAGGTAAGGCAGCACTTGTAATTCCGGCAGAGTTAGCTGCTGTAGTTGAAGTAACAGCTGTAAGATCGATGAAATTACCAACAATTCTATTGTTGCTTGCATCGTTCATCAATTGAATACCAAAACCAAAACCGGTTGCTGAAGACCTAATGTGGAAGTTTCTAATTTCTAATTGCTTCGTTCCATCTAAAACAACAACACCACGATTGCCAGTTACGGCTTCGAACGATATTATTTGGTTGTTTCCGTTGAAAAGAATGGTATTGGTTGCACTAGCACCTGGAATATTTCCTAATAGAACTTGCTGATTCAAGGTATCAGTTGGAAAATCGAAGTTAAACACAACTGGACCAGTAATACCACCACAGTTTAATCTGTTTAGAAATGCGGAAACATCAGGAAAATCTGAGGTTGTGTTGCCTACGGAGTAAGTTCCTCCAGAAATCGCAATGCATAATGATTGAGAGATGGTATCGTTTGAAGTATTCTGATCTAGCTGCCCATTTGGTCCAGAAATCCATACAACCAAATTTGTACTTGTTGCATTTGCTGGTACGGTGAGCGTTGTTGCAAAAGTGAAAATTGCAGTGTCTAAGAAAGCTAAACTACCCGTAAATGCCTCTGTAACAACAGGATTGTTGTTAAACTGGTAATTTAAAGATAAGTTAGTTACTGTTGTTGTACCAAAGTTTACAAGTCTAACAGAGATAGGCGTTGCTACTCCGCCAGGAATAGATCCACTTGGTGAAATTATTGTATCTAGTGATACATCATTTTGATTTACAATAAGCTCCAATGCTCCTGCGTCTGGATTAGTTGCATTTCTTAAATTTCCATTTATATCTGTGGTTACATAAGAAATTGGTGCGCCCAGACCATTTGCTGGAGAAAGGGGCAATAATCCTAGATTCCCAGATCCTACAAATAAAGGATCTACAATTAAACTTGCGCTGTCTAATCCGTAAGTTGATTGCCAATTAGACAATGAAGCCACTGTTATTGCAGGAGTTGGAGCAGCGATATAAGCAAAACTCACCGCAGTAGGAATGTTTAAAATGTTATTATTTGAAACTAACAAATTACTATCTAAAATATAGCTGTTTGAAATATAAAAGGCTCTAAAATTAGCTGGTACAGTAGAAGTAGCATTTGTTGAGACTACTTTTATAATGTTATTCTGAATTCTAATACCGTTATATAAAGGAGCAGTTGGAGTACCACCAGTTAAATAAATTGCTCCACTTTGCGTGATTGATGTGGTAGAAATTGACATATTGATAGAGTTGTGTACAAACTCTAAATAATCATTTCCATTGCCAGTCTGAGCTTTAAGAAACAATGCCCTTGGAGTAGCGGTGCTAGTAAAAGCCACATCTACCGTATTGTTGTAAATTAAATTTGGACTTGATGCTGTACCAGAAAGATTGGTTAAATCGAAAGCATAATTACCAAGTAAACCTGTAATTCTATTATTTCTAACCACAAGATTATCATGTCCAGTTAAGGTCATTCCAGTTGAAGTGGTTGTAACATTTGAGCTGTTAATAGTATTCCCCTCAATAAGCACATTGTTATTTAATGTGCCAATAATGTGGATACTGTGCAAGTAAATATCAATGAAGGTATTTTGCGAAATGGTTAAACCAATGTTAGAAGTGCCTGTAACAGAAGGACAATGAATTCCGTAATAACCATCTTTAAAGGTTGAAGAAATTACGGAAGCACCTGTTGAATTAACCAAATGCAATAGCCTATTAGCTGAAAAAATACTAGCAGTAGTACCTTCAAACTTGCAATTTAATATTGACAAACCTGTTGTACCAGTTGCAAAGATTAAATCTTGAGCAACTGTAGATTGTTGAGTTCTTCTAAAGGTTATATTTCCAAAGCTTAAATTGTTTACACCAGTGATGGTAAAAAGTGTCGACGGAGCTGACGGAATAATAATCACTGAGTCTGCATTTGCATCAGCTGAAGAAAAACTAATGGGAAAATTGTTAGGATTTGGCACATTTGCAAGTGAAAAATTACCAGCATAAGTACCTGCAACTAATTGAAAATCTACAGCACCACTTACACCTACACAATTTAATGATGATATTGCTTCATCTAGAGAATTGAAAACGCCAGGTGAAGTGACTTGGGATGAATCTATTAGGTAAAAACCTGAAAGAGAGTTAACTCTAAAGGTTATTTTTATGCCTTTTGAAGGGGTACTAATCCCACCGCATGTTACTATATTACGATAAAACGCTTCTGCAATTGTTTGGGTACCCAAATAGAATGCATTTGTCTCATTAGGAATTGGGCTCCATACTAAGCTGTCTGTGGAGGTTTCCCACTGGTATGTTTGACCTGTTCCAAAAGTAACACTATCGAGTGTGAGATTGAAAGTTTCTCCTAAACATAAATCGTTTCCTGAAGTAACAATGGTGGCTTGGGATGGAGGTGAAACACAAGGTGCTGCTGCCTGATAATTAATACGAATATTAGGCCTGTGTTTATATGCTGCGGTTATACCTGATAAGGTCTGAGTTGTATTAGGTGGATTGGTGGAACCTACTGCCCCAATTGCAGAAGTTGCTGTTCCAGGTGAATGATACCATTGAACACCGGCTGTAGTGGTGTTTCCTGGCGATGTCCCAAAATCTCCATAGGTTGCAATTTCAAGACTACCGCCAGTGTACACAAATGGAATCTGAAGCAAAAATGGAATCCAACCAATAGTTGCTGGAAGTGAATATGCTGAATTGTTGTAAACATCCGTATGAGAAGCAAGAATACTTCCCCATGTAGTTGACGTTGCTAATGGAGGGACAACAGTAGAATTTGCCATTTTTATTTGGAAAGAAAACGGCGAAGTACTTGCCCCAGAGTTGGCCTTATTAAATTCAAGCGAGGTAATAGTAGCACCATTAGTAATTCCTACAGCTGCTAATTCTGCTTGGGTGTAAACGATATTTGCTATAGACCACCTAGTTGTGCTTGTAGCACCAAACCTGTAAAAAGGCGAATAAAGTGTTATGGTTGTAAGCGAATCTGTTCCGATTTGAGCTATTAACTGAGCTTTACTTTCTAAAATTGTAGAAAACACAATCAACAGAAAAAATGTAATTTTTTTCATATGTATTTATTTTTGACGATTTCAAATTTAGCCAATTGATTTGCTAACTATTGTTAAGCTTGATTTAACTTATTCAATACCAAAAATTACAAGTTGAATTTATGTAGACAAATTTCTATATTACTTTAAATCTATTCGAGTGTATTTCTACTTAAGAGTAGATTTTAAGTTCTTCTTTTTCTGCTTTTAAAAGTAATTAAAGTTAATAAAAGCAAGCAATTTAAAACTGATTTATCATATTTTCAGACTATTATAGAATGGCAAATTAAACCTAATACGCAATCTTGTAATTTTAAAAAATTATTTTTTTAACCAGTTGGATGTTTTTCTAAAAAGAAAGCGCTTCGTTTTTTAGAGTAGGAGAAAACTTTAACAAAAAATGTTTTGGTACTTACCCCTTTAAAGCTTTGTTGTAAACCTCCAAAGCTCGAGCTCGAGCAAATTTGTGGTCTACCATAGGCGGAGGATAAGCGTTTGTGCCAAATTCTGGAACATACTTCTTAACATAGGTTAATTTAGAATCAAACTTTTTAAGCTGCTCGTCTGGACTGAAAATTCTGAAGTATGGTGCTGCGTCGTTTCCTGAACCTGCCGCCCACTGCCAACCGCCAACATTTGCTGCCATATCGTAATCTAAAAGCTTTTTAGCAAAATAGGCTTCCCCCCATCGCCAATCAATTAAAAGATGTTTACACAGAAAACTAGCAACCAACATACGTACTCGATTGTGCATGAAACCTGTGGTATTTAATTCTCTCATTCCGGCATCAACCAAAGGATAGCCCGTTTTACCTTCGCACCATTTCTCAAAATCAGCCTCGTTGTTTTGCCATTCAATGCCATCGTAAGCCGGTTTAAATGCTTTATTGGGGATGTGGGGGAAGTGGTACAAAATCATGTGGTAGAAATCACGCCAAATGAGTTCATTCAACCAAGTTTGATTTAGTTCTTTAGCGATTCGAACCATCTCTCTTATGGAAATGGTGCCGAATCTCAAATGAATACCTATCCTTGTAGTGCCTGCAACTCCAGGATAATTTCGCTTTTCGGTATAATGTTTTACAATCTCCTTATTGGGTTGATGATCTGGAAATTGAATTGCAGTTTTCTCAAAACCTAAGTCTGCTAAGCTTGGAAAATTAAACCCATCAATTTTTAGGTAATTATCGAAATGAGCCTTGTTGTTGTACGATTGATAAGGTGTGAAAACAGTGTAGGGCTTTCCATCGTCTTTGAGGACATCGTTTTTTTCGAAGATTACATGGTCTTTTGCACCTTTAAACTCAATATCCTGATTCTGAAAAAACTCGAATAGCGACTTATCTCTTTCTAAAGCATAGGGTTCGTAATCTCTATTGGTGAAAACCTTCTTTACGGGATATTTAGAAATGATTTCTTTCCAAACTTCCATCGGTTTACCATGATAGACTAAAATATCCGATCCAAAAGAAATGAGCTCCTTTTTAATTTGAGCCAATTCTTGATGAATAAACTCCACTCGTGCATCGGTTTTATCCTCAAGCTTGTCTAAGATTTCAGTGTCAAAAATAAAAATCGACAATACAGGCAAACCAGCGTTCAAAGCGAGAAAAACACCTGAGTTAT